>JBBFKQ010000002.1 GCA_037481935.1 Aquificaceae bacterium
CATCTTAATCCTCCCTATGGGTTTTCCATGGGGAGCTTTTTTTTACCATAATTTCTTATAACTTGCAACTCGGGTTATTATAGGTGAGGAGGCGAAGAAATGAAAGTAATATTCGGATTGCTTTTGTTTTTGTTTTTTGCCCACGCTCAGCCACATGGTAAGTCTGTTCAGACGCCCTATACAGTGCCTTTCAAAGTGGTCTATGAGCTGTTTCTGGACCATCCAGAGAAAATAAGGCCAGCGCTGGGGTGGATATCGAACGTTATTTTTGTGCTTACCAACCCACCCTACAACTACAGCCCCGAAGACATTCAGATAGTGGTGGTTTCCCATGGCAGGGAGCTTCCTGTATTCGCTACAAGAAACAGAGACCAGTATGCAGACATAGTGGAGAGGCTTGAGAGCCTGAGCCTGTATGGGGTCAAATTCAAGGTATGCAAGATGGCTGCAGAGCAGATATACGGTCTTTCTGAAAAGGATTTTTATCCCTTTGTGGAGCTTGTCCCCTCTGCCATAACAGAGATAATCCACTGGCAACTGCAGGGCTACGCTCTTATGATTCCTCAAGTTTTTGAGATAAGAAGGTAAGTCCCGAGCCTTCTGAGGGTTTCCTCCGCCTTATTTTTCTCTACCACAATGAGGTCAAACTCCAGCTGTAACCTATCCGCCATAAAGTTAAACACCCTCTCATACACCTTCCAGAAGTTGGACCTGTTGAGGGGCACACTCACCACCGCAAGAAGGTCCACATCGCTTAATCCCCTTTGTTCACCCCTTGCAAGAGAACCAAAAAGATACAGAGCGTCTACCTCTGGAATTTCTCTGGCGAGCTCCTGAGCAAGGCTCTCAAGGTTCCTGAGGAGCTCATCCCTCTTCAGGTATATGAGTTTTGCACCATCTGAGTATATGGTCGCACGCATTGAGTGCATCAATGGCTTCCTCCTCCGTGTAGTATTCTGAAGGCTTACCCGCCGGCAGACCGTTAGGGTATCTCGTGGGAATGTAGTAAAGGTCAAGCCTCTTTGCTGAGCTTTCTAGCTTGGGGGGAAACTCAAAACCGGCCTGCCTGAGGGCTTTCAAAAGGGCAAGCAGAGAATGACCCCAAGGTTCAAAACCCTTATACATGGAGAAGGCTTTTAGAGCTTTTTCTGCAGATTGCTGGGCTGTAAAGCAAGCCCACTCGTAATATCCATGCTCAAGGTCAAGCTCTGCCTTCTCTCTGTCTCTGAGAGCCTGCTCCCACCAGTCTTTCCAGCGGTTCATGGAAAAATTTTAAGCTATCATATTCACATGGCTGTGAGCCACCACTTCTCCCTTCTTACGGACTACGATGTTTATCTTTTCAGGGAAGGTTCTCACTGCAGGCTCTATGAAAAACTGGGCTGTCATCTTTTTGAGGATGGTGCTTACTTTGCCCTCTGGGCGCCTCATGCAGAGCAGGTTTTTGTCTTTGGAGACTTCAACGGCTGGGACAAGTGGTCTCTTCCCCTGAAAAGAAGGGAGGATGGCTCTGGCATATGGGAAGGCTTTGTGGAGGGCGTTAGAAAAGGTCATAAATACAAATACCACCTCTACACCCATTGGGGCTACTGGACAGACAGAGCGGACCCTTTTGGCTTTTTTCATGAAAAACCGCCGGGCACCGCCTCTGTGGTGTGGGACCTCAGCTACAGCTGGCAGGGCGATGAGTGGCTAAGAAGGAGGAAGGAGCTCAACCACCATCGGGCACCCATAAGCATATATGAGGTTCATCTTGGTTCGTGGAGGAGGGTTCCGGAGGAAGGCAACAGGTGGCTGAGCTACAAGGAGCTTGCTCCACTTCTTGCCCAGTATGTGAAGGAGATGGGCTTTACCCATGTGGAGTTTTTGCCCGTTATGGAGCACCCCTTTTATGGCTCATGGGGTTATCAGATTACCGGCTACTTTGCACCCACATCCCGCTACGGCACGCCCCAGGACTTCATGTATCTTGTGGACTACCTGCATCAGCAGGGCATTGGCGTCATACTGGACTGGGTCCCCTCACACTTTCCCACAGACGGGCACGGGCTTGCCTACTTTGATGGAACACACCTCTATGAGTATGGAGACTGGAGGAAGGGCTGGCACCCTGACTGGCATAGCTACATTTTTGACTATGGGAAAGGTGAGGTGCGTTCTTTTCTTCTGAGTTCAGCTCATTTCTGGCTTGAAAAGTACCATGTGGATGGACTAAGAGTTGATGCGGTGGCAAGCATGCTCTACCTGGACTACTCAAGGCACGAGTGGGTCCCCAACATCTATGGAGGAAAGGAAAACCTTGAGGCAATAGACTTTTTGAGAAAGTTCAACGTATGCCTCTACGGGAACTTTGAAGGTATCCAGACGGTGGCAGAGGAGTCCACAGCCTTTCCTATGGTGAGCAGGCCGGCATACCTTGGCGGGCTTGGTTTTGGTTTTAAGTGGAACATGGGCTGGATGAATGACACCCTCTTTTACATGTCCAAGGACCCCATATACAGGAAGTACCATCACCATCAGCTCACCTTCAGCATCTGGTATGCCTTCTATGAAAACTTTATACTTCCCCTTTCCCATGACGAGGTGGTTCATGGAAAGGGCTCATTGATTTCTAAAATGCCAGGTGACTACTGGCAGAAGTTTGCAAACCTCAGGCTTCTTTTTGCCTACATGTGGACACATCCCGGCAAAAAGCTTCTTTTTATGGGCGGTGAATTCGCCCAGTGGAGGGAGTGGAGCCATGAGGAAAGCCTTGACTGGCACCTGTTAAACTATGATAGCCACAGGGGAATTCAAAGGCTTGTAAAGGATTTAAACAGGCTCTACAGACAGGAGAGGGCTCTGCACGAGCTTGACTGCGAACACGAGGGCTTTGAGTGGGTGGACTTTTCAGACTGGGAAGCCAGCATAATAAGCTACCTGAGAAAATCCTCAGAGGGTGAGCTTTTGCTGGTGGTCTGCAACTTCACTCCAGTGCCCCGTTTTGATTACAGGATTGGAGTGCCAGAGGCAGGTTTCTGGAAGGAGATATTAAACACAGACTCAGAGATATATGGGGGCAGTAATCTTGGAAACCTTGGAGGAGTGCACGCAGAGGAAGTATCTTTCCATGGAAGACCTTACTCTGTAAGCCTGACGCTTCCACCCCTTGCAGTGGCAGTGTTCAAATGGGTCGGGCGGGAGTCGAACCCGCGACCCACGGATTAAGAGTCCGTTGCTCTGCCAGCTGAGCTACCGACCCTTTGCAGTCTATTAATTATAGACCTCTCCAGAATCTCTTTCAATCCATCCACGCTTACCTCAAAGTCAAGATAAAAAAGGTTCTCTGCGGGCTGGAGCTTGACAAGGTCCTTCAGTGTTGTTATGTAGAGCCTGCCCCTGTCTATATTAAAGCCTCTGTAGCTGTAGTGGTCAGGAAGTGATATGGTTTTCTCAAGGGCTATGCCCATTCCTGTGAGGATTTTGAAAAACTGCTCGTTGTCCCCAAGACCTGAAAAGGCTACAAAGCTGAGGTTCCTGAAATCTTCAAGAACACTTCCATCTGAGCTTCTTACCACTTTCCAGCCCCCTCTTCTCATCTTCAATGTTGGTTTTTCTGGATGCTTCCAGTCAAAATCTTCAAGCTCTGCGTAAGAAAGCACTATCACATCTGCCCTCTTCATGCTTTTGAGAGGCTCTCTCAGCCTTCCAAAGGGCAAAAGCCTGTCTGAAAAGTCTCTCTTTCTCAGAAGAAGTATGTTCAGGTCTCTGTGTATTTTTCTGTGCTGAAAGCCATCATCAAGGATTATAAGCTCAGGCTTTAGCCTCTCAAGGGCATATCTCGTCCCCCTGCACCTGTCTTCGTCCACGAGCACGCTCACCTCTGGCAGAAGCCTTGCCAGCATATAGGATTCGTCCCCTGCATCTTCCCAGCCCGCCAGCACCCTGCCCCATTCAGAAACCAGCAAGGTGCCCTTAGTTCTTCTCCTATATCCACGCGAGATTATGCATACCCTGAAATCCCTGAGAAGAGTGGCAATGTGCCTCACAAGTGAACTTTTACCGCTTCCTCCAAGGGAAAGGTTGCCCACAGAGATAACTGGCAGGGAAAACCTGCACTGGGAAATTAGCCCATTGTCGTAAGCCCAGTTTCTGAAGCCTATCGCCCAGAGGTATGGGTTGAGAATTTCAGGCATTTCTGAACCTTCTTGCATCCTTTAAGAGAAGAAGGGCAAGCAGGATACCGCCGATGATGGCACTCAGATATTGTGTTATGAACCTCCAGAGCAAAGAAAAACCTCCAAGAAGAGAAAGTTCAAGAAAGGGCTCGAAGGCATAAAGCGCTCCCACTTCTCCCACGCCGCTACCTCCAGGAGTAGGGCTTAAAAATATGGCATAAAGAAGCATAAGCTGGTGTTCCATAAGAGTTATAAGATATGGTGCTGGGTTCAGGCTTTTGAGAAGAAAAGCTCCCGATGCCAGGAAGGATAGGTAGAGAAGCACGCTGCTGACGCATGCAACGAGTATGCTCCCCTTTTTATCCCTGAGGAATATCCTTGAGACCACCACATACCTCTTGAGGGTGTATTTAAACTTCTGCACAAATCTCTGATTTTCTGCGGTTCTTCTGTTTGAAAAGAGCCTGAAGAGTGCGTATATGAGCAAGCCCAGAAGGAAGAAAAAAAGCAAGATGTAGATTATTCTCACTCCGTGTGAGGGGTTTCTGTATAAATGAAGAAGAACATATGGAAGAGCCAGTATAAAAAAGGCCATACCAGTTACAGTTTTCATAGTAACTATGCTCATAACCTTGTGCAGTTTCCCCCCTTTCCTTGAAAGGGTATACACGGACATGAATTCTCCGCCCATATGGGCGGGTGTTATGGTTGCCCCAAAGGTGTTTATGAGAGAGACAACATAACCATAGGAAAAGGAATACCTTAGCCTCATAGCCCTTGAGAGCACAAAAAGTCTGAGATTGTCAAAGCTGTGGTAAAAGAACATGAACAGAATGGATAGGAGCAGATACTTCTTGTCTGCGTGAAGTAGCACACCCAGAAAGTCCTTTGTAAGTGTCTTCTTCATTATGTAAATGAGAGACCCTGCAACGAACAGGAAAGTAAGAATTATGCCATACAGAATTGACCTGTGCATCTACAGGTCTATATTTTAATCCCCATGCGGGTTCTTGTGGTGGACAACTACGACTCCTTTACCTACAATCTTGTTCAGTATCTTCAGGTTCTTTCTGCGGATGTGGCGGTAAGGAGAAACGATGAGGTAAGTCTTCAGGACATAAGAAGGGCAAGCCCGGATGCCATAGTCATATCTCCCGGTCCCTGCACCCCAAGGGAAGCGGGCATATCCGTTGATTTAATTAGGGAGTTTTACAGGGAAATCCCCATACTGGGTGTCTGTCTGGGGCACCAGTCCATAGGGTATGCCTTCGGTGCCAGTATTGTAAGGGCAAAAAAGCTCATGCACGGCAAAACATCCCAGATATCCCATACGGGAGAGGGTATCTTTGAAGGGCTGAAGAACCCATTTACTGCAGTGCGATACCACTCTCTGGTAATTGACAGAAATACTCTTCCGGACTTTTTGAAAATTACCGCATGGTCTGAGGACGGTGAGATAATGGGCATTCAGCATATTGCATATCCCCTCTTTGGGGTTCAGTTCCATCCGGAGTCTGTGCTTTCAGAAGAAGGTATGAAGCTTCTTGAAAACTTCCTGAGGATAGCAAGGGAAAGAGTTCTGGTATAATAAACATGTGAAGGTTCTCGTAGTCGGAAACGGCGGCAGGGAGCATGCCATAGCATGGAAGCTCTCTCAGAGTCCTCTTGTGAAAGCCCTCTACTGTGCAAGGGGAAATGCAGGAACATCAAGAATAGCTCAGAATATCCCTGTAGAGCCAACTGATATAAAAGCCCTTGCAGACTTCGCCCAGAGGGAAGGTATTGACTTTACGGTGGTTGGACCTGAGGCCCCGCTGGTGGCTGGTATTGTTGATGAGTTTGAGAGGAGGGGTCTTAGAATCTTTGGACCAGATAGTAGGGCTTCCATGCTTGAGGGAAGCAAGGCCTTTGCCAAGGAGTTTATGCAGAAGTATGGCATTCCCACCGCAGAGTTTCACATATTTGAAGACCCTCAGAGGGCAAAGAGCTTTGTAAGGGACTTTGGAGTGCCTGTGGTTATAAAGGTGGATGGTCTCGCCAGTGGTAAGGGGGTGATTGTCTGTAAAAACTATGAGGAAGCCTTTCAGGCTATAGACAGGCTCATGGTAAGGAAAAGTCTCGGAGATGCAGGCTCAAGGGTGGTGGTGGAGGAATATTTAGAAGGTGAGGAGGCTTCCTATATAGTGATGCTCAACGGCGATAGATATGTGCCCCTTCCCACCTCTCAGGACCACAAGAGACTTCTTGACGGTGATATGGGTCCCAATACGGGCGGTATGGGGGCATATTCACCGAATCCTTTCGTTGACGAAGCTATGGAAAAGCTCATAAAGGAACACATAGTGGAAAGGGTAATAAGAGGGCTGAAGGAGGAGGGGATTTATTACAGAGGCTTTCTTTATGTGGGTCTTATGCTCACAGGCAAGGGACCGAAGGTGCTTGAGTTCAACGCAAGGCTTGGAGACCCGGAAGCTCAACCGCTTCTCGTGAGAACAAAGGGAGATCTGCTTCGGATACTTCTTGACTTTTATGAGGGAAGGGAAATACACATTGAGATAGACCAGAGAAACGCACTCTGCGTTGTGCTTGCAAGCAAAGGCTATCCGGAAAAGCCGGAGGATGGTAAGGAGATTATCGGGATTGAGGAAGTTGAGAATATGGAGGATGTGGTTGTCTTTCATGCGGGGACAGAAAGGAGGGACGGAAAGGTATACACAAAGGGAGGAAGAGTTCTCAATGTGTGTGCATGGGGAGCGGACCTATACGAAGCGAGGGAAAGGGCTTACGGGGCAGTTGAGAAGATAAGGTTTGAAGGCATGCACTACAGGAGGGATATAGGTCTGAGGGGTATCAGGATATTAACTGGAAGAACAGGCTCCTGAAAAAATAAGGTGTATACTTCAACCTGGCTCCTTTCTCTGGAAATATTTATTCCTATGTTTGACTATGCAGTAGTTGGCGGTGGTATAGGTGGAGTTCTCGCCTCCGCCCTTCTTTCACACATAGGAAAGGATGTTATCCTTTTTGAAGCCCTTGACTACCTCGGAGGCTGTGCGGGCACCTTCCGCAGAAAGGGTTTTTATTACAATGTGGGTGCTGCCACCTTTGTAGGGGCAGAGGAGAACCTTCCAGTTGGTAAGATAGCAAATTTTCTCAAAGTAGAGCTTCCCATAAAGCCAATAGACCCGGCTATGGTAATATACCTTGGTGATAGGGTTATAAGAAGGTGGAAGGACAGAGACCAGTCCCTTGAAGAGATAAAAAGGGCCTTTCCAGGGCTTGAGCACACCTCCTTCTGGAGGAGAGTCTACAGGGTAAGTGATGCCATGTGGAGCATGTGGTGCGACAGCCTGCCCTATCCAAGCCTTACATCTCCCCTCAGAAGTCTTTCAAGGCATCCTCTGGACTTTTTTTCCACCCTGTTGTGCAACTTCTTCAGTGCAAGAAGTGTAGCTGGCGTCTACCTTGGCAAATTCAACTCCGACTACGAGCTTTTTCTCACACACCACACTCTTATAACCGCTCAGGGCTTTCTGGAGGAAGTGCCCTTTTCCGTGGCATCTCTCGGGCTCACATACCCTAATCTTACCAACTACTACGCAGTGGGAGGTATGGGAAAACTGCTTGATGCCTTTGCCAGCAGTGTAAAAAACATAAGCATGAAGACCAGGGTAAAAGCCATAAAAAGAAAACCCTGGGGCTTTCTCATAGAGACCAACAGGGGAAACTGCGAGGCAAAGCGGGTGGTGCTCAACACCACCATATGGAAGGCGGGAGACCTTGTGGAAGAGCTGAGGGAATTCTCTGAGATTGCAAAAAAAAGGTTCTGGAAGTTGTGGGGTGCCTTTACTATATACATGACGGTAGAGGGAGAGCTCCCGGAGGATTTTGCCCACCACCACTTTATACTTCTGAGAGAGCCCATACCCTATACGGGAAGCAGGTCTCTGTTCGTGTCCATATCAGAGAGGGACGACCCTGTGCTCAGCAAGGAGGGAACAAGAAGCATCACCGTATCTACCCATACAATGCTTGAGCTGTGGGAAGGTCTTTCCAGAGAGGAGTATGAAGACAGGAAAGAGAGGGCTCTTGAATACTGCCTTGAGACCATATACCAGTATCTTCCTCAGCTCAGGAGCTTAAAGAAGGTTTATGTATTTGCAGGCACTCCCAGAACCTTTGAAGTTTACACGGGCAGATACAGAGGTTCGGTAGGCGGTGTGCCCCTCACAAAAGAAAACTTCCCCTTCTCCTACCCCTCACCCGTTACACCGGTGGAGGGTATCTATCTGGTGGGTGATACTGTCTTCCCGGGTCAGGGATGGCCAGGGGTCAGCATGGGTGTCATAAACCTTCTTAAGCTCATAGAGAAGGACTTCAAGCTATGTTGAAGATAAGGCTCAGAGAGTGGCTTTACATACTCCTGCTTGCTTCCCTTCTTGGCTTTTCCATATCGGGCTTTGTGGCATCACTTCATGGCCAGAGGCTAATGCCTGTTATGTTCCTCGGGCTTATAACCTCGCTCTACATATTTGTGCTTTCCTTCATTACCACAGAGATAAACAACCGCTGGCTTGTGAGGATGCTTCCAGATTTTCTCAGAACGCCTTTCAGTCTTTTTCTTGCACTGGTTTCCGGTTTTCTGGGTGCCATGGGTGGATACCTCACCAACGAAGCCCTTGGAATAGTAGACTTGCACCTGCCCATGGGCAAAGCCCTCAGCCTTTCAGTGTTTTTGGGGCTCATGACCGCATCTCTGGGTTATCTCCTCTACAAGCTGGTCTCTCTGCAGAGAAGAGAAGAAGAGAGCAAGAGACTTTTGCTGGAGGAACACATAAGGAACTTGGAGAGCCAGATAAGTCCTCATTTTATGTTCAACACCCTCAACGCACTGGCAGAGCTGGTTCATCAGGACCCGGGCAAGGCGGAAGAGGCCATACTGGCTCTGGCAAGGCTTTTGAGAAGAAGTCTCCACTTTGAGCCTCTTATAAGTCTGGAGGACGAGCTTAACCTGCTCAGAGACTACTGGAAGGTTATAAGCCTGAGGTTTGTGGGGAAGATTGACCTTGTTGTGAAAGTAGATGAAGGTCTTCTTAGCCTCAAGGTGCCCAAGTTTTCCCTTCAGGTGCTTGTTGAGAATGCTCTCAAGCATGGACTCAAGCTAAGGCATGGCAGGGTTGAGGTAAGGGCTTACACCGAAGGCAACAGGAAGATAGTTGAGGTTGTGGACAACGGCGTAGGCTTTGAACATATAAGAGAAGGGACTGGACTGTCCAACCTGAGGAAAAGGCTTGAGCTGTGCGGGGGCAGACTCAGCTACCGTAGGGATAAGGAATTGACTTTTTTCAGAATGGAGTTCAGTGAAGAGTAAAAATTAACCTCTGGAAGGTGGAATAGAAATCTGTCAGAGGAAGGGTGCAGGGTATATTCTCATGAATAGGAAAAACTTGTAAGGAGGTGTAAGCCATGCAACTACCAGAGGCTTTCAGGTTCATGAGAATAGGCTGGTGGATAGTTCACATAATTGGAATAACCCTTGTGTTTCTGCTCGGCAGATGGACAGCCTGAAAAACAGCCACTACGCCCATGCCTTGCCTCCTCCTGAAGGGACCTCCCCCGCCCTTCAGAAAAATTTTAAGACTCTACAGGATGCCTACTTTTTGGGTTATGTGCCAAGACCGGTTGCAGTGGTGTGCGTTGGAGAAAACCCACTGGCGGTCGCCTGGCACATGCCCGCAAACAAAGAGCCCTTTCTGTATGCAGCGGCCATAGCAAGAGAAAACTACAGCCACAGGCTAATCGTAGAGGGCGTGGACTTTACGGTAAACTTCCTGCCAGAAGACTACCTTGAGGATATTCTGACTGCAGGGAGACACCATGGAGACCAGACGGACAAGTGGAAACTTTTTAAGAGGCTCAGACCCTTCAGAGCCCTGAAAGTTAAAGCCCTTGCCATAGAACAATCCCTTCTTTTGTATGAGTGCACCCAGGAGAGGGTTATGGAGCTCCCCGACCACAGCCTTCTTATAGGAAGGGTGGAGCTCATACACTACAGAAAAGGCAGGCTGAAGCCTGAAAAGGTTAAATATCCCCTTCACATGGGCAAGGCTTATTTCTCAAGAAACTCAAAGGCTTATATTTATAAGTGATGAAAAGAGGTGTTTACAGACTTTTTGGCTTTTCTTTCTTCGGGCTCGGCACTCTTGGCATATTCCTTCCCATCTTACCCACAGTCCCCCTGTATCTGCTTGCCATAATAATGCTTTCCAGAGCATCCAAAAGGGACATAGTGAGGCTCAAAAAGTTGCCTTTTATAGGTGAAAGGATATACCCATACATCAGGAAGTCTGTAAAATACCTCAGAAGATGGAATACACGACCGCAAAGTTTATCCATTTAATCGGCATATTCCTCTGGGCAGGTGCATCGTCTTCTCTGGGGCTTTTCATGCTCTATTCTATGAGAAGACC
The DNA here is from genome assembly GCA_037481935.1 of Aquificaceae bacterium. NCBI lineage: Bacteria > Pseudomonadati > Aquificota > Aquificia > Aquificales > Aquificaceae > Aquificaceae bacterium. The sequence continues at coordinate 10,628 of JBBFKQ010000002.1, forward strand.
TACAGGCTGTGACCAGCACGTACTCAGGAGTTTCTACCGCTGGATGACAAACCTTGAGATACTGGGCTTTGTCCTCGCTCTGGTTATGGGTCTTTATATGATACATTTGCTGAAATACAGGTTTGATATAAGCTGGCTAAACTACAAGCTACCGCTGGTGCTCGGTGTGCTTTTGCCCCTTGAAGTTCTCAACTTCTGGTTTGTAAACTTCTACATTCCACGCTCAAAGGACAGGATGAAGGCCTACGAGAAATATGACCTTTTTAACTATGTGGTTGCCCTTCCCCTCATAGTGGTGTCTCTTGCGGTCATCTACCTCGCAGTAGTAAAACCATGAGGGCAGTCTACCTCTTTAAAAGAGACCTCAGAGTAAAGGACAACAGAGGGCTAGCCCTTGCGTCAAAAAATCACAGAGAAATAGTGCCTGTGTTTATCTTTGACAGGGACATACTTACCACCCTTAAGGTTGATTACAAGAGGCTGGGATATCTGGTGAGGGCTGTCGCCCTACTTTCCTCCCAGATAAGGCTCTACTGCCTGCAAGCAAGCACAGAAGAAGCCCTGAGAGAGGTCTTCAGAGTCGCAAAGCCCACCCATCTTTACACCACAGTCTCTTACAGCTGGAGCGGTGTGGAAAGAAACAGGGAAATACGGAAGCTCTGCAGGGAATACGGTGTGGAATATGTGGAGGTCTTTGACAACTTTCTTGCAGTGCCCGAGGCAATTCCGCAGAGGAAGGTATACACCCCTTTTTATACAGAGTGGACAAAGAAGGTTGACCTCTCTGAGACATCCCCAGAAAACTTTACCGTTCCCCAACTACCCCTTCCTGCTTTGAAGGACCTCAACCTTGACTACAGCGACCCTTATCCCTTCTACCCAGAAGACTGCGAGAAAAGGCTCAGCACCTTTCCTTTTGAAAAATACGAAGAGCTCAGAAACTACCCTGCGGTTGATGGCTCTTCAAGGCTTTCCCCCTGTATAAGGTTTGGGGTGCTTTCTCTGAGAGAAATCTATAAAAGGGCTCACCTCAGAAGTGAGCAGTTTATCAAGGAGCTTGCCTGGAGAGAGTTCTGGTATCACATAGCCCTTAACTTTCCCCAGTCCAGAGATCTTGAGTTTCAGGTAAAAAGGAGAAACATAAAGTGGGAAAACAGAAAAGAGCACATACGGGCCTTCTTTGAGGCAAGAACTGGCTATCCCATAGTGGACGCAGGCATAAGGCAGCTGGTAGAAGAAAAATGGCTTCACAACAGGATGAGAATGATAGTGGGCAGTTTTCTCACAAAGGTTCTGCTCGTAGACTGGAGGATTGGGGAAAAGTTCTTCATGGAGCATCTTCTGGACTACGACGAGGTGGTAAACACGGGAAACTGGCAGTGGACCGCCTCCGTAGGTGCAGACCCAAAACCCTTCAGGCTCTTTAATCCCATACTTCAGGCTCAGAGGTATGACCCCGACTGTGCGTACATAAAGACATATTTACCGGAGCTTTCAAAAGTGCCCTGCCATATGCTCCACGACCCCCTGAGCCACAGACTTCCCTACCACAGACCCATTGTAAACTACTACGAGAGGATAAAGCTGGCAAAGGAAGCCTACGGGCAAAAAGGCTAAATGTTCAGGTATTCCCTGAGGGCTTTGGCACCCTCCCTGCTGGTCTTGAGGGTTTCGTTTATCTCCTTAAAGACTATCACATACTTACTCTGCTCTACGCTTTTTAGCTCTTTTACCTTGTTGAGGTTTACAAGATAGGACCTGTGGACCCTGAAGAAGTTGTAGGGCCTGAGCTGTTCTTCTATCTCGTAGAGTTTCTTGCTAAGGGGCAAAAGCCCTTCCCTGGTTCTGACGCTTACCTCTCCCATCTCCGCCTGCACGTAGTATATGTCCTCAGGGCTCAGGAATATGACCTTGTTGCCAATCCTTGCTGGTATTATGGGGCGTTCGTTTCTTATAAGGTTTATCACCTGCTGGGTGTTGTTTTTCTTTTCCAGCACTCTGTCTATGGCTTTGCTGAGGTCTTCCTGAGAAAAGGGCTTGAGAAGATAATCCACCGCAGAAACTCTGAAGGCTTCAAGGGCATATTCGCCGTATGCGGTGGTGAAGATGATGTATGGTCTTAGCCCCATAGACAGCAGCTCCTTTGCAAGGTCTATACCAGTTCCGTCGGGCAGTCTTATGTCAAGAAAAAGCACATCGGGCTTCTTTTCCTCTACCACCTTTATAGCCTCTTCGTAGGTGCCAGCCTCTCCCACCACATCCAGCCTGCCGTCGCTTTTTATCATTCTCCTGAGCCTATGAACCGCAAGGGGCTCATCTTCAACTATAACAGCTCTCATGTATTGTATATTCCATCCCTTTCTGTGCATTTTGCAACCAGTTTTTTACATTTCATATAAAAGGAGGGCTCCCCCACGGGAGAAGAGCCTTGGGTATAGCCATGCGGGGCTTTAAAAGTGATAGCTTGCACTTACGTAAAAGCTCCTTCCGGGCTCTGGAACCTTCACTCCTGTGGCAAAGGGATTTCTTACATATGAAAGGTAGCTGTAGTATTTTTTGTCAAAGAGGTTTTCAACTCCGGCGTTTAATGTAAGCCCTCTGTAGCTTAAACCAGCCTTGAGGTTCACTATAGCCCATCCGGAGGTTTTCTGCTCTCTGAGGTCTGAATCTACCCTGTTCTGTGTGGCAGAGGCCACAGCCTCACCCTCCACATACCACATGCCAGTGTCATACCTTAGCCCGAGCCTGCCCCTGAGAGGTGGCACTTCCGCCACATCTCTGTCCGTTATACCAATAGCAGGTTTTCTGTCCTTTCTTCCCTCTACATAACTGGCACCTCCGAGAAGGAAAAGGTTGTTCCAGAGGTTGTATGTGGAGCTGAGCTCAAATCCCCAGAAACGTGCGTCTGTATTGGCGTAAGTCATTGCCCTACCGCCTGCGGGTGCAACCATGGGTATTGGATTTACCACAGGTTTGTTGTTTACAGTTATATAGTCCTGCACATAACTTACAAAGATTGTGGCTTTTGTCAGAGACCTCTGGGTCTGGTGCTTGAGACCCACATCAAGCTCGAGATTTTTTGAGGGTTTTAGCTCAGGATTACCTACCCATGCACAGTATGTATTCTGAGGTGGATTGCACATCATGGCCCTGTTGAGGGCAAAGTATCTTTCCTGCTGGTCTGGCACTCTTACTGCATAGCCAAGGCCAGTGAAAAGCTCAAGCTCCGGCGTAAGGTTGTAAAAGAGCTGAAGGTTTCCTGAGGGATATGTGTCCGTCTTTGAGGTGCTTCTTGTGTTGTGGTAGGCGTAGTAAAGGTTTGTATTCGCCTTTGAAGAGTCTGCCTCGCTTTTGGTGCTGTCAATCCTTAAACCAGCAATGACTCTGAGCTTTGGAGAGAAGGACTTTCTGTATTCTCCATAAACTCCAAAGTTTGTTATGTCAGCATCAGGAATGATAAACTGACGCCCGTAGTTTCCAGCCATCTGGTTCCACATGTAATTAACTGCATCCCAGTTTCTCCTATAGGCTTCCATTCCAAGGGTAAAGTCAGCAACCTTTGCCTCCAGCCTCCCTCCATAGGTTTTTGTCTTTGCATCGGTAGCCATAGAGTAGGGACCAGAAGGAGTTCCCATAAAAGTTCTGTATCTATTGTCCATCCAGTGGTCTACTTTTGTGTAGTAAAACTGGAATTCAAGGGATTTTAGAAGGTCGGATACCTTTCCTATGCTATATTTAAAATTGAACCTGTCAGTTTTGTCGTATATGGCGTCCATCATGAGAGCTGGATACAGCACATGTCTGGCATCCTGCCTTGTGTAGCCAAGTTCAACCTCGTGGTTTTCCAGGGGCTTAAAACCGAACTTTGTCCAGTATGTATTTATCTCAAAGGCTTTGGAGTTTATATACTGAGGTCTGTAGTTGGCATACTCTGTGATTCTCTTGCCATCCCCATCCTTGTAGGGCTTTGAATACCTGTAGGAATATCCTGCAAGACCGTAAAACCTCTCGTCCCTGTAAGAAACCACAGGAGAAAAGCTCCTGAAGTCAAAGGAGCCCAGCGTGGCGTTCAGCCTCAGTCTAAAGCCCATTTCTGGCTTTCTGGTCACTATGTTCACAAGACCCCCAAGGGAGCCCTGATGCCTTATGTCAAAGGGACCCTTTATCACCTCAATCGTTTCCACTTCAGAGAAGTCCACATGGAAGGCTGGCGGGTCCATTCTGTTGGGGCATGCACCGTGAACTTCAGATTCATCAATGAGCACGTTTATGTTGTCTCTCTGGAAGGCTCTTATGACCACATCGTTGGCTATTCCTGCTTTTCTCACCTTGTGGATTCCATCCAGCTTCTGGAGAGCCTCTCCCACATCCTTGGCAAAGGACTCTCTAACCTCCCTTATCTCAAGACTGTCCTTGAAGGTTTCTTTCTTGCCCTTGACCTCAACTTCTTTGAGTAAAAGCTCCTGAGAAAAGGCTGGAAAGCTAAGAATTGCACCAAGCAGAAGTGCTCTCTTCATTTCTATACCTCCTCACCAGGATATGACCCTCACTCTGTCTTCTGAAAGGAGACCAAAGATGGTATCTGGCTTTCCAAATTCTGCGCCCTCTATGAGCTCCCTGACTCCCAGCATCTGAGCACAGTGAGGACATACATAGACTTTCCCGCCCTTTGATATGAAGTCTCTGAGCATCTTCCCTGTCTGAGCGTGTTTTGCCTTGGCATCTGCAAGTCTTACACCTTCCGAGTTGAGCCAGAGAACTGTTTCATTGCCCCTCTGAAGGGATATGGTGGCGAACCTTATAGCCATGAGGGCTGAAGGTGCTTTGTCCCTTGTAAGGTTTACCACCACCTTGATGTTATCCTGAGCCTGCTGTTGCTGATGCTGTTGGTGGGAGTGTGCCAGGCTTTGCTGTGAAAGGGCGGGCATTACACCCAGGATACCTGCCACAAGCAGTGTTCTGATTCTCATGATTTTACCTCCAATTTAATGTTTAATTAACATTGTAATGCACAATATGACCTCTGTCAAGGTTTAAAAGAAGAGTCAAGAGTTACTTATAGACCTTTCTTCTGAAAAGGTCTTTGGGGGATATAAGCCTTTCAAGAAAAACCCTGCCCTCAAGGTGGTCCAGTTCATGTTGAATTACCACAGCCTCAAAGCCCTCCGTTTCAAACTCCACAGGTTCTCCTCTCTGGTCAAGTGCCCTTACCCTTATCCAGTAATGTCTCTTTACATTTCCCGTATAGTCTGGAACGCTCAGACAGCCTTCCCTTACTACCAGTTCACCATCCTGCTGGACTATCTGGGGGTTTATGAGCACCATAAGTCCATGGCTAAGTTTGTTTTCCTTATGTTTTGAGCCAGAAGTGTCCACTACTATTATCCTCTTGTGGACGCCCACCTGTGGGGACGCTATACCCACACAACTTGGAGATGTTTTCATGGTGTAGATGAGGTCCTCAACAAAGTCTTGCAGTTTCTTGTCAAAGGATACCACCTCAAGGGAAGGCACCTTTAACCTTTCATCGGGATAGGTTATTATGGGAAGTCTCCTCACAGCTTTTCTTCCTCTTCCCTCTCTATGCTTATGTCTACGCCCATTGATTCCCTTAATCTTTCAAGCTCAGGCCTGAGAACCTCCTCCATATCTTCCTTCCCCTCAGCCTCTATGACCATCACATAGAGATTTCCCCTCTTTTCTGTCCTAAGGTCGCTGATGTTTAGCCCAAGGTCTGCAAGCGTAGATGTAACTCTGTAGACTATCCCCGGCCTGTCAGAACCGAAGACGATTATCCTGTAAATTGCCTCCGTCTGAGGATAGACTACCTCCTCCAGTTCCCTGCACACCATAAAAAGCTCGTAATTCTGTCCAACTTCCTGAAGACTCTGAAGTATATCTTCTGCGGTTGTATCTCTTTCAGAGGCAACTATGAGCATTATGGTAAATTCACCGTTGAGCCTGGTCATGGAAGAGTCCTCAAGGTTCAGACCCATCCTATAAAGAGCCTTTGAAACACCTGCAACTATGCCGGGTCTGTCCTTACCAAATATGGAGAGGATAAAAAACTTCATGCTAAGATTTTAATATGGATGAGCTGGAATTTCACATATCAGAAGTGGCAAGAATCCTCGGTCTTGCAGAGCCCATGGGTTTTATGCTTTCTTACGAATTTGGAGACATATGGATAGATGTCTATATGGAAAAAACCTCTGAGGGTTGGGCTGGCAGGACCTACACCATAAGCGTTCCCAGAGAAAAGGCTGGCAGGCTCCAGAAGCTGGTGGAAAGCATAGGGGGTGCGCCTGAGGATGTAATGTCAGACTCTGAGAGGGCTTATGTGAGCCTCTCTTACGAGGACTGGGAATCTGCAAGTCCTGTTATAATGAGCCTACTATGAGACTGGGTTTTATAGGACTTGGAAGCCTTGGAAGGGCAATAGTAAAGAGGCTTGTGGAGCAGGGTGTTGATGTGCTACTCTGGAACAGGACAAGGGAGAAGGCACTTGAGCTTGGTCTTCCAGTTGTGGAAAGTCCTGCGGACCTCATAAGGCAGGTGGACAGGGTTTTTATCATAGTCTTTGACTCTCAGGCTTCTGAGGAGGTAATATTTGGAAAGGGAGGGCTGGTTGAAGGTGGAGTTAAGGGCAAAACCATAGTGGATATGACCACAAACCACTATGCCTACGCCCGAACCGCCTACGAAGAGCTCAGTAAACTGGGTGCCTTCTACCTTGATGCACCCATACTTGGAAGCGTTATACCTGCCCAGAAGGGTGAGCTCACGGTGCTTGTAGGCGGGGACAGGGAAAGGTTTGAGGAAAACAGGCACATCTTTGAAAAGTTCTGCAAAAACATATTCTACGTGGGAACCGCTGGCAATGCCAGCAAACTCAAACTCATAAACAACATAGTCCTGGGAGGCTTCATGCAGGTTCTCTCTGAGGCAATAGCCCTCGGGGAGCTGGCTGGCTTTAGCAGGGAACTACTTATAAACATACTTGAGAGCGGTGCAGGAAAATCCTACCTTCTTGAGGTTAAGAAAAAGAAACTCCTTGAAAAGGACTATTCGGTTCACTTCTCAGTGGACCTCATACACAAGGACCTCCACTATGCAGAGGACATGATAAAGGACCTCGGAGCCTTTAGTTTCAGCGTGCAGAATGTAAAGAACGCCTACGCCCTCGCTAAATATCTGGGAATGGGGGGTGAGGACTTTTCAGTCCTCGTGGAGCTCTACAGAAGGCTCAGAGCTCAAAATCCTTCAGATACTTAGCCCTTGCAGGGTGCCTGAGCTTTCTTATGGCCTTTGTCTCGAGCTGTCTTATCCTTTCCCTTGTCACGTTAAACATCTTACCTATCTGTTCAAGGGTATACTCTATGCCATCCACAAGACCGTATCTATACATGAGTATCTCCTTCTCCTTTTCTCCAAGGGTGCTGAGCACCTTTATGAGCTGTTCCCTGAGAAGTCTTCTTGAAACCTGTTCTTCGGGGGATGGCACGCTCTTATCCTCTATAAAGTCCCTCAGGTGGGTTTCCTCATCGTCGCCTATAGGGGTCTCAAGGGAGACAGGCTCCTGAGAAACTCTCATTACCTTTCTCGCCTTTTCCGGTGATATGCCCAGATACTTGGCAATTTCCTCGGCGGTGGGCTCCCTGCCCAGCTCCTGAAAGAGCTTTTTGTGTGCCTTTGTTATGTCGTTTATGGTCTCTATCATGTGGACGGGTATGCGTATGGTCCTTGCCTGGTCCGCTATTGCCCTTGTTATCGCCTGACGAATCCACCATGTGGCGTAGGTGGAGAACTTGTAGCCCTTTCTGTAATCGTATTTGTCCACAGCCTTCATAAGACCAATGTTTCCTTCCTGTATGAGGTCAAGGAAGTGAAGCCCTCTGTTTACATACTTTTTGGCTATTGAGACCACAAGCCTCAGGTTGCACTTTACCATAACCTGTTTTGCCTGAGTTACCCTTGTCCTCCCCTCTCTTATTATGTGTATGACCCTCTGAAGCTCCTCGGGAAGGATTCCCATCTCACGCCTCAGTTCCTCTATCTCCCTCCTGAGAGTAAGGTATTCATCCCTTAACATATGAAACCTTGCAAAGCCATAACCTGCCCTTTCAGCCTTTTTTTGCAAGAGGGGGTCTTCATCGTATTTCTGTATGAGTTCCTCTATGTCCGGATGTATGCTCTCCAGCTTCTTTTTTCTGACTTCAAACTCTTTGAGCTTTCTTGTGTATCTGTTGTAGAGGTTCAGAAGCTCGTCCGCAATGCGTTCAAACTTGGAATGCTTGAGCTTCATATCTTTCAGTATCCTGTTCATTCTGGCGTGTCTTCTCAGATATTCCTTCTTGTATTCTGGTGTCGCGTAAAAAAGGTAAGAGTCTCTCCAGTAAAGAGCCTCTTTGTATGCCTTTGCCAGCTCAAAGCCCTTTTCTATGAAGTATCTCTCTAAATGTTCATGGCTTTCTTCATATTCCTCAAGGGTCTTGCTCTCATCCACTGTGTCCATGAGGTCACTGGCTTTTAGCTTGCCGTTGCATACCTCCCCCCAGTCTTTCAGAACCCTGTCTATCAGAAAAGAGGTTCTCAAAAGTCCCCTTCTCATTACCTTTCTTCCAATCTCTATCTGCCTTGCATACATTATCTCCTCTTCCCTCTTGAGAAGGGGTATCTTGCCCATATCTTTGAGATACAGCCTCACCGGGTCTCCATCCTTACCTGTAAGAAGAAGGCTCTCAGTGGAAACAGTAAATGCCTCATCCTTTTCCAGCTCTTCTACAGCCTCCTCTGTTTCCACTATCTTTACGCCCCTCTCCTGAAGGAAGTCCATTATTTCTTCGTAAAGCTCCGTGTCCACAAGCTCAGGTCCAAGAAGGTCGTTAATCTCGTCGTAGGTCACATACCCCTTTTCACTGATATCAATAAGCTTCTTCATGAGCTGCTTGTAAATCATGCAAAACCTCCTTTATGAAGATTTATGCCAGTAAAATCCATCCCTCTGTGCCACAGGTTCTCAGATATCTGATGTCTGCTAAGATAGGGGTTGTTGTATAATTCCTTCTCTTTACCCGTGCTTTTCAATCCCAACTCCATAACTTTCTAAAATATACTCAGGCATACCCTCTCTGGCAACTCAAATTATAGTAAACATATCCTCAAGGCTCCTTCGCGGTGTAGGTGCTGGTTCTTCTGCAGGGTATCCCACAGTGAGTATTGCCACAGGCTTCCACTCTCTGGGAGCAAAAAGACAGGACTTCAGGCCAGCCTCTTCAAAGGCTCCGACCCAGCAAGTTCCAAGCCCAAGGGCTACAGCAGAAAGCTGGGCGTAAGCACAGGCTATGGTGGCATCCTGCACAGAGTATAGTTCCGCCCCCCTCTTGCCATACTTTAAAGCACTCCTTGAGGGGTTTGCAAAGAAGACAAAAACTGCAGGGGCTTCCGCTATGAACCACTGACTCAAAGCCCAGCGTGCCACCTCCATTCTTTTATCTTCATCAAGAACCAGAACAACCTCATATGCCTGAAGGTTTCCCGCAGAAGGAGCGCTTCTTACCGCCTCCATTATTTTCCTCAGCTTTTCTTCTTCAACAGGTCTTTTCTGATAGCTTCTTATGGAATGTCTCTTTTTCAGAACCTCAAAAAACTCCATCTTTCAGAATCTCCTCTACTTCTGAGTCCTCAATCTGTCTGAAGTCCCTGTAAAACATGCCCACCGCAAAGCTGCCACCCTCAGAGGTATGCAGGCAGTAAACCTCATCAGCGTGCTTCTTCAACCTTTCTGCGCTCTCTGCAGGGCAGACTGGCACAGCCACAATAACCTTCTTCGCCCCCTTTCTTCTAAGGTATTCAACTCCGGCAATTACCGTCTGACCCGTGGCAATGCCGTCGTCCACCACGAGAACTCTCCTGTCTTTAACTTCTGGCTGTTTACCACCTAAAAATTTTTTTTCCCTTTCCCTTATCTTTTTCAGTTCCTCCTGTGCAACCCTGTCAATGTCCTCCTGAGAGAGCCTGAAATACTCTACCGTCCATCTGTCTGTGTATATGCGTCCATCGGGGTCTATGGCTCCGAAGGCCAGTTCAGGGTTTGAAGGAACACCCAGCTTTCTCACTATAAGTAGGCTGAGGGGAACGCCGAGGGCTTTTGAGACTTCCTTTGCCACCACCACACCACCCCTTGGAATCCCAAGAACGAGGTCAGCCTGAAAGCCCATGTCCTTAAGATGCTCTCCAAGGATTCTACCCGCCTCTTTTCTGTCTGCAAAGACCATTTTATAATTTTAAACCATGGCAAAACACAGAAAAGCCAAGGTAAAACTTGAGCATCACCTTCTGGAAGGTCTGGAAGAATATCTGGAAAAACTCTCTGGTCTGGATTCTGTCAGTTCAATAATACCGGGCAGGATATCAAGGCAAAATGGGGGAAGGGGTTCAAGGGGACTTTTTTTAAAATACAGGACAAACTCCGGCTACAAGCTCCTCTACAAAATTGGCACCTCCGTTCAGGAAATCTTTGTAGTCTGCAAGGACCCACAGGCCTTTGAAAAAGCCTTTAGAGAGAAGGTGCAACTATGAGATTTTTACCCTTATTCCTTCTTTTCATAAACTTGTTGATGGCTCAGGAGGTCAGGGTTTCTGCCATAGTGCAGGGCAGGGTGGAGAGGGTTTTTGTAAAGGATGGTCAGAGGGTGGAGAGAGGAGACATGCTTGTGCAGATAGACCCAGTTCTTTACACAACTCAGAAGAAGGGTCTGCAGGCTCAGCTCAGCTCTCAGAAGGTTAGCCTTGAGAAGGTGGAGAGGGACTTCAGAAGGCATGAGGAGCTCTTCAACAGGGGACTTCTCTCAAGGAGCGAATATGAGGACTGGAAGAGCAAGTATGAAAAGGAGCTTGCAAACTATGAAGCCCTGAGAGCTCAGCTTGAGAGGACTGAAAAGCTCATAGAATACTGCACAATAAAGTCTCCTGTTAGAGGCGTGGTAAAGAAGCTCTTGGTCAGAGAAGGGCTCTTTGTGAACGGCACGCTGAGCCCAGAGCTTCTTCTGATTATTGAAGAGCGTTAATTATCTCACCACTTCCCACTCGGTGATAAGATGGCTCCCTCTTTTGAAATGGGACCTGAGTCTGAGATGGAGCAAATTCTTCAGGCTTTTGAAGCCTTCACCCCCCACCAGCGTTGGCACGTTTTCTCCGCCCACTATAACGGGCAGATGTATGAGCCTTATCTCGTCCACAAAGCCCCTTCTTATAAACTCCCAGTTTATGGAGGCACCACCCTCCACCATGAGGCTTCTTATCCCCCTTTCATAGAGGATAGGCATGAGCCTCTCAAAGTCCACAAGGTCCTCACCCACCACCAGCACTTCAGCCCCCAATGACCTTATTTTCTGCACCCTCTCCTCTGGTGCCCTGCTTGTGGTGACTATTATGGTGGGTGCATCCTTTGAAAAGATGTTGGCATCCAGCGGCACGTTGGCGGTGGAGCAGGGTATGATTCTGGTGGGGTTTTTGCCCTCCACATATCTTACAGTGAGACTGGGGTTGTCCGTCCTTACCGTTTCACACCCAACCATTATGCCTTCCACCTTGGCCCTTATCTCATGAAGATACCGGTATGCTTCCTGGTCCATGAGGGTCATGAGCTCCTTGCTGGAGGCCCCCCTGTAAAGTGTAAGCTTTCCATCCACACTTACCTCAGAAACTATTATCACATAGGGTCTCATTCGTATTCTCTCCCGTAATGTTTATACAGGTAAAGTATCCTCAGAAGAAGCGAAGCCATGGTAAGCACTGCTATAAGCTTTATTCCAAACTCAAGGCCCAGAGGGGCGTGGAACCTCTCAAAAAGGGTAAAGATTATAAGCGTTATGTGGGTTTCTGGCCTTCCAAAAAAGCCCACCCCTTCAAGTGGGTCCTTTATCTTGCCCTTTGTTCTTTCCTCGTAGCCTATCTCCGCATACACCACGGGTTTTATAAAAGAGTGGAGCATGGAGGCGGTCACTACAGTTATGGCGGTGAGTGGTCCTGCATAAAAGTATCCCACTGTGCCCAGCACAAAACCGTCCACCCATTTGTCTGCAAGCCAGTCAAAAACTGCGCCGAACTTGGAGGCTTTTTCTGAAAGCCTTGCCACCATACCATCCGCAAGGTCAAAGAGCCCAGAAAGAAAAAGCAGGCTTGCGGCAGTAAGAAACTTTCCGTGGTAAAAGGCATAGGCAGAGGCCATTCCGAGGGCAACCGAGAGGAGGGTTATCAGATTTGGAGGCAGATGAAGTCTGTAGAGCGCAACCCCCACAGGGGTATAAACCTTCTTTAGGGCTTCTCTTCTCTTTGTAAGGTTCATTTAAGCTCCTTACCTGTAATCCACGGCATCATACGCCTGAGCTCTTCACCCACCCTTTCTATGAGATGATGTCTGTCTCTTTCAAGAAGGGCGTTAAAGACAGGTCTTCCTGCCTGATTTTCCAGTATCCATTCACGGGCAAACTCAGCTCTCTGTATTTCCTCCAGTATACCCTTCATAAGGGGCTTGACGGCCCTGTAAATCCTATCTCCCCTTGTCACATCCCCATACTTGGCGGTGTCCGATATGGAATACCTCATGCCTGCTATCCCATACTGGTATATCAGGTCTACTATGAGCTTGAGTTCATGAAGGCACTCAAAGTAGGCAACCTCCGGCTGATACCCCGCCTCCACAAGGGTCTCAAAGCCTGCCTTTATGAGCGCAGTAACACCACCACACAGCACGGACTGCTCTCCAAAGAGGTCAGTTTCTGTCTCCTCTCTGAAGGTGGTCTCTATCACGCCTGCCCTTGTGGCACCCAGAGCCTTTGCATAGGCAAGGGCCTTGTCTCTGCATGTGCCCGAGGCATCCTGATATATGGCAAGGAGGGCTGGAACGCCCTTTCCCTCTTCATACATCCATCGCACGAGATGTCCTGGACCCTTCGGCGCCACCATAAAAACGTCCACATCCCTTGGTGGCACTATCTGTCTGAAGTGTATGTTAAAGCCGTGGGCAAAGGCCAGGCTTTTTGAGCTGTCAAGAAAAGGCTCAACGCTCTCTCTGTAGAGCTGTGGCTGGACCGTGTCTGGTGTCAGAAACATTATTATGTCTGCTTCCTGAGTTGCTCTCTCTGGCTGGAGAACAGGAAAACCATCTGCAATAGCCTTCGCCTTTGACCTGCTACCCTCATAAAGACCGATAAGGACCCTCACACCACTGTCTCTCAGGTTAAGTGCGTGTGCATGCCCCTGACTTCCATAGCCCAGTATGGCAACAGTCTTGCCAATCAGGGGTTCAAGACTTGCATCTTGGTCGTAATAAACCTTTGCCATCCTTATCCTCCAGAGCTTTTAAGGAATTATACACTACTTTTCAAACTTGAAAAATACAGAGATGTAATCTCTGCCTATCTTGTATCTGTTTATGAGGAGCTTATCCCTGAACTGTTTTGGTATCTTTTCGTAGGTATCGGTGAGAACAACAGCTGGCATCATATCCATGCCAAGATATTCGCCCTCTAGCATGAAACCACTGAGCCCCTTTATATCCTCAAGCCCATCCCTTGAAAGCAATCTGAAGAGGGCCCACTGCTTTGAGTTTTCCCTGTCCTTCCTTACCCTGCCGTCTGCATCCGAAAGCCTTATCTCCTGAGTTTTACTCAGAAAAAGCACTTTCTTCTTCCGTATTATCCTGAATATTCCATCCCCTATCTCAAAGTCAATACCAGGATATGCCCTGCGAAGCTCCTCCGGAGTTAGCCTAATTTCAAGCTCTGCGTCTATGAGGTTTCCAAAATTCAAAAGGTCTTCAATAAATATGCCCATGAGTATAAAATATATTTTCAAGGGGAAGAAATGAACAGGTGCGAACTTTATTTAAAAATAACGAGGGGGTTGCCTCTCAAGGACGAGGAGGTTAAATTGCTCGGAGAGATAATAAGAGAGGAGCTAAAGTTTCTTGTGAGGAACAACATACTGCCCACGCCAAGAAACTATGAGAAGTGGTTTCTGGTATTTTGCCACCTTCTTGAGAAGGGAAGGCTGCCTTCAGATGCAGAGCTGGTGGAGATATACCAGAGTATGTATAACGGTGAGAAGATAAGCGATGTTAAGTTTGATGTGGAGATGACTCTTGAGGTGCTGAGCAAGCTGGTGGAAGAGTTCCACAGACTCATAAAAGAGCACAGAGAATACGCCGATAAAAAGGAAGAAGAGCTATCAAGTATAGAGAAAAAGGCGATTGAAAGTGAGCTGACCCCACTCATACTGGAGCTTCTCATGCACTTAAGGGACATAAAGGCTCAGAACGAGAGGTTCCTCAAGAGAATAGAAGAGCAACAGCATATGATAGAGGAGCTCAGGGAGAGGCTGGAGCAGGCAGAGGCAGAGGCAAACATAGACTATCTTACCAATACCTTCAACAGGCGGTCCTTTGAAAGGGCGCTCAAGGAAGCCTTTGATGAGTATAAGAAAAGATATGCTCTCTTCTCTCTTGTCCTTATTGACCTTGATGGCTTCAAAAAGATAAACGACCTATATGGTCATTCTGCGGGGGATTTGGTTCTAAGGCGTATAGCACATCTGTTCAGACAGAGTCTGAGGGCCAAGGATATACTGGCAAGATGGGGGGGTGACGAGTTTGCAGTGCTGATGCCGGGGACAAGGAAAGAACAGGCAATAAATGTGGCTGAAAGGCTGAGAAAAGCCGTTGAAGACCTTGAGATAATAGTTGAAGGGCAGAAGATTAGACTCTCCTTCAGCTACGGTGTGGTAGAGTCTGAGGACAGGTTCTCCAGCCTGGAAGATATGATAAAAGAGGCTGATGAGCTCATGTATCAGCAAAAGAAAAACAGGGCTTTATAGGTTTTTCCTTATTTCTCTCCTGTATGCCCAGTAGAAGATGAGAGCCCTCAGGGTAGTTTCAAGGCTCATGAAGACCCAGGGGACTATGGGGTTGGGCAACACCTTTAACACCAGCAGGGAGGGGATAATCCTGAACAGCCAGAAGGATGAAAGGTTAACCACAAGGGGTATGTGGGTTTTCCCCATACCCTTCAGAGAACCTGAGAAGATACTGGCGTAAGCCATCTGAGGCTGAGACAGGGCAACTATTACAAGATAGTAAACCGCATACTCTATCACTTCTCTATCTCGTGTGAATATAAGGGAAAAATACTGTGGAAAAAGGGCTATTAAGAGCCCTATAAAACCCATTACCAGTGCTGTGGTATGGGCACTTACCCTCACCCCATAGTCAAGCCCTCTGAAGTTCCTTGCACCGTAGTTCTGACCTGCAAGGGTGGTTGAGGCAATCATCATGCCAAAGCCTATCATGAAGGAAAGGCTCTCCACCCTCAGTCCCACCTGATGGGCCGCCAGTGCCTTGTCTCCAAACTGGGCTACAAGTCCCACGAAGATGTTGAAGGAAAGGCTCGTAAAGGCCCTCTCTACAGCTGTGGGCGTTCCAATGCGGAGCATCTGGAGCAGGATGTCCCCTCTCAGGCTCATCCTGACGGGGAAGGGCTTTCTGTGTCTTGCATACAGGTATGCGTAGAATACAAGCCCCACAAGCTCTGAGAGGGCTATGCCCCAGCCTGCTCCTGCCACCTCAAGCCTTGGAAAGCCAAACTTTCCGTATATGAGAAGATAGGCAGAGCCTATGTTGACCACGTTCATGAGAAGGGCAACTTTGAAGGGAGTTTTTGTATCTCCATATCCGTTGTATGCTGCATATAGGGCGTTTGTGGCAAAGCCCACTGTTATGAAGAGAAAAACGGGCTCTAAATATTCTCTCGCAAGGCTAACCACCTTCTGGGAAGCACCAAAGGTCAGCATAAGGTATGACACGAGCTCCTCGCCCCAGAAGGTGAGTGGAAGGGCTATCAGGAAGGAAAGGGCAATTCCCCACAGAAGTGCAGGAGATGGGTCTTTACCCGCACCCACCCTCTGAGCGACGAGCACGGAAGTGCCCGTGTAGGCAAGTGCCATCAGGGAGTATATAAACCAGAGCATACTGGCAGAGTATCCCACCGCCGCCACCGCAGAGGCAGAAAGCCCTGAGACAAGGATTATGGAAAAGGCACTTTCTATTGTGTAGAGCAGGTTTGAAAGGATTATGGGAAGTGCCAGCTTAAGGACTCTTCTGGCAACCCTCAGTTTTCCCTCTGAGGGGTCTATGAGAATTCTGTTATCGGGCATAGGACCTCATTACCTGCATGGTTTTCTCATAGCCAAGTCTGTATATTTCTTCCGCTTTGAGGAGACTGAGGGGCGAATAGGCGTATAGCTCTGGCTCTATGACCACATGGCAGAGCTCTTTTCTCTTTTCCACGTTGGACCGGACCGCCAGCAGAAAACTTCTCACAAGTATCTGAAATATATTCCCAACTTTTTCTATTGGTGCGTTCGGGTTTACATCCACACCTACGAGAAGGCCTTCCATGTCTATTAGAGGTTCAACGGGTAAGTTGTTGGTTATTCCTCCATCCATCAGGAGATGGCTTCTGTATCTTACAGGTTCAAATATGCCCGGCAGGGCACAGCTACCTAAAAGGATGGGGAAAAGACTTCCACTGTCAAAGTAATGGGTCTTGCCGCTTTTCAGGTCCACCGCACCTATGAAAAGCCTTTTCTTTAACTCCTCTATCCTGTCCACAGATAGCATGCCTCTGAGGTAAACTTCTGCACCTTTCAGGGACACAAGCCCAAGCCTCGGCACAGTGGGTCTGAGATACCTGAGCCAGTCCCTTGACTTTACCACTCTGAGCATCTCCTCCGGACTGTAGCCGTCGCAGTAAAAGGCTCCAACAAGAGCCCCTGCACTTACACCACTGACAGCTGATATCTCAAAACCCAGCTCCTCAAGAGCTTTTATGACGCCTATATGGGCTATGCCACGGGATGCTCCACCTGAGAGGGCAAGGTTAACCTTCATGCATTAAAAGGATAGTGCAAAAACAGGCAATGCCTTCTTCTGTGCAAAAGCCTTCTCTGCTCTTTCCCTTTATTGAGATGTTTTCCTGGGCTGTCTCAAGGAGCTCCGAGAGTTTTTTCTCTATAAGACCCTTGTAGGGTGCTATTCTGGGTTGGTCTGCGATGAAAAGGCAGTCAAGGTTGACTATCCTGTAGCCCCTTGCCTTCATCCTGCGCAGGGCTTCCTGAAGGAAGAGCACCGAGTCTGCATCCTTCCACCTGGGGTCCGTGTCGGGGAAAAGCTGTCCTATGTCTGGCTCCCCAAGGGCTCCCAGTATGGCGTCAGTTATGGCATGAAGAAGCACATCTCCGTCAGAATGTCCTTTGAGCCCCTTTGGAAATTCTATACGCACACCACCCAGTTTTAGAGGTTTACCCTCCTCAAACCCGTGGGAGTCAAAGCCAAGCCCTATTCTTATGTTCATCTGTTGAGAAACTGCATGAAGTAAAAGATAAGCCAGCCGGTTACGGCCACATAAATCCAGACGAAGGCGGTTATGGGTGCTATTTTTCTGTGCTTTTCAAAAAGGCCTTTGAGGGCATACCTGAGAGTTATGACCGCAAGGGGGAAGTTCACTATGGCAAGGGCGGTATGCGACCAGAGAATGAAAAGAAAAAGCCCCCTATAGGGTCCTTCATACTTCCCCACCGGCACAAGCCCCTGAGCCTGAAGGACGTTCCTCAAAATGTAGAGGAAAACGAAGATGAGCGCAAACACGGAGGCGGTTATCATGGCCTTTTTGTGGGCTTCCCTTTTCCCTGCCCTGATAAGGAATACACCCAGAACTATCGCCAACCCGCTTATGGATATGGTGAGCATACTCAGTATGGTTACAAAGGTTGTGAGCATACGCTCTATTATACAACCAGAAGTCTACCGATGGTTTAACGAATTTTTAACAATTAACACCCATATTGGCTTAAAAGGAGGTGGGCTATGATAGTTCAGGTTAGGGTGAAGTTACACAGAGGGGATGTGGAAGGTATCATCAGAAGAGTTTTTATATGCCCCGCAACATCCAGTCGTAAAAAGGGCAGGGCTGCGATGTCACATATCAATTCTAAAAAATACAAAGCGTAAAAATTACTGATTGAAACATAGAAATGAACACTTTCAAAGACCTGTGGTATTCATGAAGATTTTTTTAATTAAAACCATCAGGAGGTGTAGTCATGCTAAGAACTGTTTTCTTCAAAAAGGCCCTTCTTGGCACTGCAGTTTTTTCCTTTGCCCTTGGGCTGGCTGTAGCCGGTATGCACGAAAAGGGCGGTCAAAAGGCAGCGGCAAAGCCTAACATAGTCCAGACTGCCCAGCAGGCAGGTCAGTTCAAGACCTTGCTCACAGCCCTCAAAGAGGCCGGTCTTGAGGAAACTCTGGCAACCAAGTGCTGTTTTACCGTCTTTGCACCCACCGACGAAGCCTTTGCTAAGGTGCCAAAGGACAAACTGGACGCCCTTCTCAAAGACAAGGAAGCTCTCAAAAAGGTCCTTCTCTATCATGTAGTTGAAGGCAAGGTCTACTCGAAAGACCTCAAAGACGGACAGAAGGTAAAGACCCTTCAGGGTCAGCAGGCAACCATAAGCCTTAAGGGCGGTCCAAAGATTGACAATGCCAACATAGTAAAGCCAGACATAGAAGCCTCCAACGGCGTCATTCATGTCATAGATACGGTCATAATGCCCAGGTGAGCCACTTGCCCCTTCGGGGGCTCTCATATAAAATGCTCTATGTGAGAGCCTTTCCGAGACCAAGGGTAGTAGTCAGTGCATGCCTTAACCTCAAGCCCGTCAGGTATAACGGTCAGGAGGTCAGAGACGAGTTTGTGCTCAGGCTTCTTCCATACTGCGAAGTGATAGAGGTCTGTCCTGAGGTTTCCATAGGTCTTGGCGTTCCAAGGGACAGGATAATAGTTTATAAAAAGGATGAGGGTTTTGGTCTCTCTCAGCCATCAACGGGGCTTGAGCTCACCGACAAGATGGAAAGCTTTACGGGGGAGTTTCTCAGGAGTCTCAGAGATATTGATGGCTTTATACTCAAGAGCAAATCCCCATCCTGCGGTGTTTCCAACACAAAGGTATACAGAAACCCAGAGGGGAAGGAGTTTTACTCAAAGGGAAAGGGGTTTTTTGCCATGAGGGTGCTGGAAAACTTTCAAGACCTTCCCGTAGAGGATGAAGGCAGGCTAAAGAGCCCAGAGCTCAGAGAGCATTTTCTAACAAGGCTTTTTGCCCTTGCGGACCTGAGAGAAAGCACAGGGAGAATGCAGGAGGTAAGTGAGCTTATGGAGTTTCATCAGAGATACAAGTATCTCTTAATGGCCCACTCTCA
The DNA here is from genome assembly GCA_037481935.1 of Aquificaceae bacterium. Classification (NCBI taxonomy): domain Bacteria; kingdom Pseudomonadati; phylum Aquificota; class Aquificia; order Aquificales; family Aquificaceae; species Aquificaceae bacterium. Next base: position 29,943 of record JBBFKQ010000002.1, read on the forward strand.
GGTGAAGTTAAAGGCTATGGGGAGGCTGGTGGCTAACGCGAAAATGGAAAACTTCAGAGAAACTCTGGAGGAATACAGAAGGCTTTTCATAGAAGCTCTCAAGAGAAGGCCCTCGGTGGGTCAGCATGTGAACACCATAATCCACATCTTCGGACATCTCTCAAAAAACTTCAACCCACAGGAAAAGGCCCACTTTATGAGGCTTGTAGAAAACAACAGGGGAGGAAAGATAGACAGGAAGATACTTTTGGAGTTTCTAAGGAGCTACGCCTACAGGTTTGAAAACCAGTATCTTATGACTCAGACCTACCTTCAGCCCTACCCGGAGGATCTCCAGAATTAGTCTTCGTCCAGAAGCTCTCCGTCTTCCAGCGTGTAGTAGGGTCTTTCGTAGCTTGAGTAGTAGTAGGGAGTATATGCAATAAACTCGCCGGCGCATGTGTCCACGCCCTTGAAGGCAGGGAAGACGTTCCACCTCACCCTGAGGCTTCTTACCTCCTCTTCTGAGACCCCTCGCAGTCTTGATATCTCTCTGTCAGAGTATCCCATCTCTTTGGCAAGCCTAAGAAGGTCCAGAGTAAGCTCCTGCTCTCTCAAAACCCTTTCAAAGTCCACAATCTGTTTCATGTTTTCTAAGAACCATGGGTCAATCTTTGAAAGCTCGTATACCTCTTGCACCCTGTAGCCCCTTCTGAAGGCAGCAGATATATACCATAGTCTGTCGGGATTTGGCACTCTGAGCCCTCTTCTGAGTTCCTCCTCCTCAAGGTCTGAGTAGTCTGGAAAGGCAAGACCGTAAACATCCTGCTCAAGGCTTCTTATGGCTTTGCCAAGAGCCTCCTTGAAGGTTCTGCCTATTGCCATAACCTCACCCACAGACTTCATCATGGTGCCGAGGGTTCTCTCCGTTCTTGGAAACTTGGCGAAGTCAAAGCGTGGTATTTTTACCACCACATAGTCTATGGAGGGTTCAAAGGAAGCAGGCGTATGCTTTGTTATGTCGTTCTTGAGCTCATCAAGAGTGTAGCCCACCGCCAGCTTCGCAGCAACCTTTGCTATGGGAAAGCCCGTTGCCTTTGAAGCGAGGGCGGAGGAGCGAGAAACCCTGGGGTTCATCTCTATCACATAAAAGTCTCCGTTCTCCGGGCTCACTGCAAACTGTATGTTGGAGCCACCCGTGTCCACCCCTATCTCCCTCATAACCTCAATGCAGGCATCCCTCAAGATTTGATACTCCTTGTCTGTCAAAGTCTGTGCCGGTGCTACAGTGATGGAGTCTCCCGTATGGACACCCATAGGGTCAAAGTTCTCAATGCTGCAGACTATTATCACGTTGTCCTTTGAATCCCTTATCACTTCAAACTCAAACTCCTTCCATCCAATAAGAGACCTGTCTATTAGCACCTGACCTATGGGGGAAGTTTTGAGGGCTACTTCTACTTTCTCTTTAAACTCCTCCATGTTATAGGCAATAGAGCCCCCTGTGCCTCCAAGGGTGAAGGCAGGTCTCAGGATTGCTGGAAAGCCGACCTCTCTCACCCTTTCAAGGGCCTCCTGAAGGGAAGATACCACCACGCTTGGGGGGACCTTCAGACCTATCTTCTCCATAGACTTTCTGAATAGGTCTCTATCCTCTCCTTTTTTTATGGCTTCATAATTGGCACCTATGAGCCTGACACCGTATCTTTCAAGAATTCCCTCCTCGTAGAGTTTTACCGCGAGGTTGAGGGCTGTCTGCCCCCCAAGGGTTGGCAGAAGGGCGTCGGGTCTCTCAACCCTTATGATTTCTTCCAGCACCTCCACCGTGAGGGGCTCAATGTATGTCCTGTGGGCAAACTGAGGGTCTGTCATAATGGTGGCAGGGTTTGAATTAACCAGCACCACCTCGTAGCCTTCTGAAATTAGAGCCTTGCACGCCTGAGTGCCCGAGTAATCAAACTCTGCCGCCTGACCTATTACTATGGGCCCCGAGCCTATGATGAGTATCTTTTTTATGTCGGTGCGTCTGGGCATTAAGGTTTATATTTTATACTATTCTGCAAGGGATGTTTGACCACATACTCATCCGCGGTGCCCGCCAGCACAACCTCAAAAACATAAACCTTGATATACCAAAAAACAGGCTTGTAGTTATAACAGGCCCCTCAGGTTCTGGCAAATCCTCTCTCGCCTTTGATACTATATACGCAGAAGGGCAGAGGAGGTATGTGGAGTCCCTTTCCTCTTACGCAAGGCAGTTTCTTGGAGTGATGGAAAAGCCCGAAGTGGACATAATAGAGGGTCTGTCTCCCGCCATTGCCATAGACCAGAAGACCACCTCCAGAAACCCACGCTCCACGGTGGGAACGGTCACAGAGATTTACGACTACATGAGGGTGCTCTGGGCAAACGTGGGAAAGCCCCACTGTCCTGAGTGCGGGAGGCTCCTTGAAGGGCTTTCTGCCCACGAGATTCTGGAAAAGGTCTGGGAAAGATACAGGGGAAGACGCATAGCTGTGCTTTCCCCACTTGTGAGGGGTAAGAAGGGAGAGTTCAGGGAGCTCTTTAAAGAGCTTGACCGCATGGGCTTTTCAAGGGTAAAGGTGGACGGTGAATACATGCGTATTCTGGAAGTGCCACCTCTTGACAAAAATAGAAAGCACCACATAGACCTTGTGGTAGACAGGCTGACCCTTGAAGAAGAGGAAAGAGCAAGGCTTCTGACCGCAATGGAAAGAGCTCTGGAGCTCTCAAAGGGACTCCTGAAGGTGGAAGATGTGGAAAGCCAGAGGGAGGAGGTCTTCAGTGAGCGCCTCACCTGTCCGGACCATGGCTTTTCCATACAGGAGCTATCTCCAAGGCTCTTTTCCTTCAACTCTCCATACGGTGCCTGCCCTGCCTGCAAGGGACTGGGCGTAAAGTGGGAGGTGGATGTAAGGCTACTTGTAGATGAGAAAGAGCCGGCGGTGGATGCCTTCAGAATAACGGACTCTTCCTTCTTTGACTACCTGAGATATCCTGTGATGAACCTTCTGAGAAAGCTGGGCTACGACCCGAGGATACCCTTCAAGGAACTCCCTCAGAGCGTAAGGAGCCTTCTTCTGTATGGGGGCTCTGTGGAGGGTGGAAGTTTTGAGGGTATTGTCAAGCACCTTGAGAGGAGGTTTCTTGAGGAGGAGTCTGAGAGGCTCAGAGAAGAGATTGCAGAGTTCATAAGAGAAAAGCCATGTCCCGAGTGTGGTGGTGCCAGACTTAAACCCGAAGCCCTTTCTGTGCTGATAGAGGGCAAAAGTATATGGGATTTGGTGCGGATGCCCATAAGGGAGGCAAGGGAATTCTTTGATAACCTTATATACAGGCTCGGTGGTAAGGACCTCCTGGTGGCGGAAAGACTCATAAAAGAGATATCGGACAGGCTCGGCTTTCTGCTCAATGTGGGGCTGGATTATCTTGACCTGGCGCGCAGTGCCACCACCCTCTCTGGTGGAGAGATGCAACGCATAAGACTTGCCACCCAGATAGGCTCAAAGCTCACTGGCGTTCTGTATGTGTTGGACGAGCCTTCCATAGGACTACATCCCAGAGATACAGACAAGCTCATAAACACCCTCAAAGACCTCAGAGACCTTGGAAACACGGTCATAGTAGTGGAGCATGACCCAGAGACCATCCTCAGTGCTGACTGGGTCATAGACATGGGTCCGGGGGCTGGAAAGAAGGGGGGTGAGGTGGTCTTTCAGGGAAGGGTGGAGGAGATGTTCTATGACGAAAGGTCTCTTACGGGGGCATATCTCTCTGGCAGGCTCTCCATAGAAGTGCCCTCTGTGAGGCGAAAGCCAAATGGCAGATGGCTCAGGATAGCGGGAGCAAGAAAGCATAACCTCAAGAACATTACCGTGGAAATACCCGTGGGTCTTCTGGTGTGTATCACTGGAGTTTCTGGAAGTGGTAAATCCACGCTAATATACGATATCCTGTGGGAGTATGCGAGAGCGGTCTTTTACGGTGGCACGCCGCAGCTGGAGGGCTTTGACCGCATAGAGGGACTTGAGCACTTTGACAGGGTCATAAACATAGACCAGTCCCCCATTGGCAGAACGCCAAGGTCAAACCCTGCCACCTACACCAAAGTCTTTGACCACATAAGGGAGCTCTTTGCCCAGACACCGGAGGCAAGGGCAAGGGGCTACAACGCAGGAAGGTTCTCTTTTAATGTCAAAGGTGGAAGGTGCGAAGCCTGTCAGGGAGAGGGAGTCATAAAAGTGGAGATGCACTTCCTGCCCCCCGTGTATGTGCCCTGCGATGTGTGTAAGGGCAAAAGATACAACAGAGAGACCCTTGACATCCTATACAAGGGCAAGAGTATAGCCGATGTGCTGGACATGACGGTGGACGAGGCCTACGAGTTTTTTGAAAACATTCCCCCAGTGAGGAGAAAGCTACAGCTTCTTAGAGATATAGGGCTTGGCTACATAAGGCTGGGACAGCCAGCAACCACCCTCTCCGGGGGTGAAGCCCAGAGGATAAAGCTCTCAAGGGAGCTATCTAAAAAGGAAGCTGGCAGAACCCTGTATCTGCTGGATGAACCCACCACAGGGCTCCACATGGATGATGTGAAAAGGCTCATAGACATACTACAGAGGCTTGTGGAGAAAGGCAACACGGTGGTGGTCATAGAGCACAACCTTGATGTAGTCAAGTGTGCAGACTGGGTTATAGACCTGGGACCAGAGGGAGGGGACAGGGGAGGTTATCTGGTGGCTGTGGGCACTCCGGAAGAGGTGGCGGAAAACCCACACTCTTACACTGGATATTATCTGAAAAAGGTGCTACAGGGTGTTAAGGCTTGAAGACAGGCTTATAATTTAAAACGTGATGTTGAACTATGAAGTATAGAGAATGCTTGAAGAGGAGCTGGGTAAAGAAAAGGCAGATAGAGTGGCAAAAGTGCTGGAGGAGAGCCTGAAGGTCATAGAGGAGAAGGCAAGGGAGCAAAAGCCCATTCTCAAAGCTGAAATAAAAGAGGAATTAACAAAGGAACTTGTGACCAAGGAGGAGCTTCAGATAGTCAAGCTGGAACTGGAAAGGAGAATTGACGTCCTTGAGGCTAAGCTGGAAGGAAGAATTGACAGGCTTGAGCTTTACCTGAAAATCCTCATAGGTCTTGTGGTGCTTGGGCTTACCTTGCTTAATCCTGTCTTTGTGGAGTTTGTAAAAACCATCTTTGGTCTGAAATGAGGCAGGTTGCAGTTATTGGCTCATCCACGGCGGAGCCTGAAAGCGAAGAATACCAGCTGGCATACCAGCTCGGAAGAGAGATAGCTAAGAGAGGCTTGATAGTGGTCTGCGGGGGGCGTGGGGGCGTGATGGAGGCGGTATGCAGAGGAGCTAAGGAAGAAGGAGGTCTTACAGTAGGGATACTGCCCTCCTACACCGGCGAGGAGGCGAACCCTTATGTGGACATAAAGATAAGAACTGGCATGAACTGGAACAGAAATCCTCTTGTGGTTGCCAGTGGGGATGTGGTTGTCGCCATAGGAGGAAACTGGGGAACCCTCTCTGAGATTGCCTACGCCCTGATACTTGGAAAGCCCATAATAGGCTGCAGAACTCACCGAGTTGAAGGAATAATTCAGGCGGAGCACCTTGAGGAAATCCTCCTTTTTCTTGACAGACTCCTCAGTTGAAAATTCCTCTCAACAGACCATATTTATAGTGGAGGGTTGAAAGATGGACCAGGAACTATTCTTTCTTGAAGACCTGCTCTTTAAAAGCACCGCTCAGGAGATAGAAGAAAGATATGAGGAGGTGGTCCAGCTCTATGCCCACGACCCGGAAATTCTCAACATTGCCAAAAGCATAAAGGGTATGTGCGACTACATAATGCAGACCTACAGGGAGATTCCAAACCCCGAGAAAAAGCTTGAAGAGAGCCTCTACACAACCCTCTATCAGGTGCTGAGAGACCTGAATATCACACTCTACGACCTTTCCATAGCGGAGGGCGAACAGATATACTACGTTCTATCCTCCGCCTACCAGAAGCTCAACGGAGCCAACAACCTCTTAGAGAGGCTCGTCTAATCTCCTGATAAAGCATACACCCAGAAGAAGGCAGAAAAAGGAGTAATAAAGCCACACAAGAAAAAGAAGTGGTGAGCCTATAACGCTATAAAGAGGGCTTGCACTTAGCAGTTTTACCACGATAAGTGAAAAGAGTTTATTCAGAAGCAAAAGCAAAAAGGCAACAAAGGCAGAAGCAAGGAAAACTTGCCTTCTGGGGCGAAAGTATGAAGAGTAAAGCATGCCGAGTATGGAGAAAAGAAGCATAAAGTTGAGTAGCTCTGTAAGCCTCTGATATAGGCTGCCAAGGTATGACTTGCTCAGGGCAAGCAGGGCTACTGCAAGGGATAGGACTGCTGTGTAGAGAACAAGCAGAAAAGGCATGTATACCCAGAAGAAGACCTCACTCTCTAAGGGCTTTTTCCGGTAAACAAAGCCAAAGGATATGTTGAGAGTCTTGGCAAAAGAGAGGGAAAAGTAATATGCAAGAGCAAGGGACAGAAGCGAACCAGAGGCTCTTTTTTCGTAAATGGGCAGGAGCTTGTCAAAGACCAGCTCCGCATGAGAAGGGAAAAGACCCTTCGCATACTCATAAACCCTTACAGGTTCAAGAAGAGGCAGATACATGGACACAAAGCCAAGAAGCATTATCACAGAGCCCACAACGGTAAGAAATTGATAGGTGAGCGAGGCACTGTGATAGCCAAGGTTTTCTCTGAAGGAATCCAGGAGGGAGAAAAGGAGAGCCCTAAAAAACCTTCGCATCTTCTATGGTGTATTTCACGTAACCGTTAATTGGGCTTTTGAAGGTGTAGGTGTTTCCCTCCCTGTGCAGTATGTAGCTGGGGCTTATGGGAACCTTTCCCTTACCGCCGGGGAGGTCTACCGCATAGGTGGGTATTCCCATGCCCGATATTCTGCCTCTGAGAAACTCCATTATTTCAAGACCCTTCTCAAGGCTCGTTCTGAAGTGCACAGCCCCCTTGACAGGGTCACAGTGAAAGAGATACACTGGACGCACCTTTATTCTCAGAAGCTTTCTCATTAGCTCAAGCATAACCTCAGGCTTATCATTCACACCCTTTAAAAGAACTGTCTGATTGTTAACTGGCACTCCGTGTTTCAGAAGGTTCTCAACAGCCTCTGCGGACTCTTCTGTAATCTCTGCAGGATGGTTGAAGTGTGTGTTTATCCATACAGGAGAGTGCCTTTCAAGAAGCTTCAGAAGTTCTTTATCAAAAAACCTCTGGGGTGCAAGCACGGGAAGCCTTGTGCCAATCCTTATGACTTCCACATGGGGAATTTCTCTTATTTTTGAGAGCACATAGCTCAGCTTTTCGTTGCTCACCGAAAGAGGCTCACCGCCGGAGAGGAGCACTTCCCTTACCTCTTGGTTAGCCCTCACATACTCTATAAACTTGTCAATTTCCTCCCTTGTCCTTGACCTTTCACCCTCCTGAAAAATCCTCTTTCTCATGCAGTGCCTGCAGTAGACTGCGCAGAAGGTGGTGAGGGTAAAAAGCACCCTGTCAGGGTATCTGTGCGTAAGCCCCGGGATGTCTCCCTCTTCCCTGAAGGGGTCCGGCTCTCCCATGCTCTGAACCCTTTCCTCCACCTCCACCACCCTTGGAATTGCCTGAAGCCTTATCGGGTCGCTTGGGTCGCTTGGGTTTATAAGAGAAAGGTAATAGGGCGTTATAGCCATGGGATAGAGCCCTTCAGTGCGGTCTATGCCCTCTTCCTCTTCTGGTGTTAAATCTATGTATCTTCTTAACTCCTCCTTTGTCCTTATCCTGTTTTGCACCTGCCAGTGGTAGCTATGCCAGAGCTCCTCGGGAACATGGGAAAAAAACCTTCTCATGGCAGAGATATAATTATCTCACATATGAAACTTGCTGTCCTCACTGGTGCAGGCATATCTGCAGAAAGCGGTATTCCCACCTTCAGAGGAAAAGATGGTCTCTGGAGAAATTTCAGACCTGAGGAACTGGCAACTCCGGAGGCTTTTGCAAGAAATCCTGTGCTTGTGTGGGAGTGGTATCTTTGGAGAAGGAGTATAATCGCAAAAGCGGAGCCAAATGAAGGACACATGGTCCTTGTAGAGCTTGAAAGAAGGCTTGGCGATGGCTTTTTGCTCATAACCCAGAATGTGGATGGGCTTCATCAAAAGGCGGGCTCACAGAGGATTGTGGAACTGCATGGAAACATATGGAAAGTCAGATGTCTTGCCTGCGGGCTTGTGTATTACGATTACAGAACCTCTTATGAGGACCTTCCACCCAAGTGCAGAGGATGTGGTGGTCTTATCCGTCCTCACGTGGTCTGGTTTGGAGAAAGCCTCCCAGAGAATGCTCTCAGCACCGCTTACCTGTGGGCTCAATCATGCCAGGTATTTGTATCCATAGGCACATCTGCAGTGGTATATCCCGCGGCAGAGCTTCCCTTCATAGCCAAGAGGTATGGCGCAAAGGTCATAGAAATAAACCCAGAAAGCACGCCCCTTTCTTCCATAGCGGATGTTATAATTAGAGAGCCAGCCAGCACAGGCGTAAAAAAACTTCTGGAGGTCTTATGAAGATTCACCTGATGGGTTCTGACCAAAGGATTGTTAGGTGTGCACGTGTTTCTTTTGGTAAAGATGAAGAGGTTGACAGGGAAAGAGACACAAGGCTCATAAAATACCTTCTTCAGCACAGGCATGCTTCGCCCTTTGAACATGTGGTTATTGCCTTTGAGGGCAGCAGGGAACTATGGCTCAGCATACTCAATAAACTTCCAAGCCCTGCGGTGCAGGTTTATTATTCTGGAGGATACCTGTGGGTAAACCTCAGAAACTACATAAATGCTGTGGAGCTATTCCCGCCAGAGGTTGAAGGTCTCCTCTGCGAAAGATTGCCGGCAACAACTGCAATCATGAGGGGTAAAGAACCGGATGGCTACTCCACAGATACAGCCTACATGAAGGAAAGAAGAGAAACCTCCTCCGGCTGGGTAGGTCTTGTGGACAGCCTTGAGCTGGGGACGGATATGGACTACTATGCCTTTGTGGTGGAGTGTCCCCTCTTTGTTGCCCGCCAGTGGCACAGGCACAGGTTTGGCTCCTACAACGAGGTTAGCAGAAGGTATGTGAGCTACGAGCCTGAATTTTACGTTCCTGAGTATCTGAGAAAACAGGCAAAGAGCAACAAACAGGCTTCCCTTGAAGAACCTGTGGAGGAGCCATGGAACTCCCTTTTCCTCAAAAAGATAAGGTGGTATATACAGGACCTTCAAGAGCTATACAGGGCAATGACAGAAAAGGGAATTGCAAGGGAGCTGGCAAGGGGCATACTGCCCCAGTTTATGAAGACAAGGTTTTACTGGACCGTTCCCAGAGTATCTCTTGACAACTTTATAAGCCTGAGAACCCATGAGGGTGCGCAGAAGGAGATAAGAGAGTTTGCAATGGCTATAAAGGAGCTCGTGGGTTACAGAGGAAGCGATAAAAGCCTCAGACTGTAGCAGCCTCCAGAGGAAGGACGCTTACTACCTTTTTATTTCTTCTGCTTTCAAACTTAACAACGCCATCAACCAGAGCAAAGAGGGTGAAGTCCGAACCCATACCCACATTTACGCCGGGATAAACCTTTGTCCCTCTCTGTCTTATGAGAATATTTCCTGCCCTGACAAGCTGACCATCATGCCTCTTTACGCCAAGCCTTTTGGAATGACTGTCCCTTCCGTTTCTTGTTGAACCTCCACTTGCCTTGGATGCCATATCAGACCTCCTTTATATCCTTTATCAGTATCTCTGTGTAAGGCTGTCTGTGTCCTCTCCAGCGTTTGTAGTTCTTTTTTGCCCTGAACTTGAAGACGGTGACTTTCCTTTGTCTGTCGTGGGAAAGAACCTCAGCCACAACCCTACCCTTACCAAGCTCTACAGAGCCGTCTTCTTTTCTCAAAAGTATGGGGGTTAACTCGATGGTTGAGCCAGCATCGTAGGGCAACCTCTCTACCCTCAATTTCAGACCCTTTTCAACCTTATACTGTTTTCCACCTGTTTCTATAATTGCGTACATCCTACCTCTCCGAAAGAAAAAGCTAAAAAAACGCAAGGGGGGCAATGCCCCCAGGTTTTTATTTCTTCTGCTCTCCTGCGGGCTGCTGCTGTTCTGCAGGCTTCTGCTCTGCAGGTTGCTGCTGTTGCTGCTGTTGCTCCGCAGGCTGTGCAGGCTGAGCTGGCTGTGCAGGCTGCTCCTGTGCAGGCTGAGCTGGCTGTGCAGGCTGTTCAGCAGGCTTTTGCTGGCAGGATGCTGCCAGGAGTGCAAGGCTTGCAACTCCGAGTGCTATGAACTTCCTCATTTTAGCTACCTCCTTTATAGGTTATATAAGCTAACATTATACAGCCTGTCAAGTTAGACTGTCAAGTTCCTTGAGAAGGGACCCTACGTGCCCCTTTGCCTTTACATTGTAGAGAGCCTTTAATATCTTACCCTCTGGAGCTATCACAAAAGTGCTCCTGATAACACCCTCTGTTTCCTTCCCATACATCTTCTTTTTGCCATAAGCTCCATAAGCCCTCAAGACCTCTTTTTTAGGGTCGCTGAGAAGGGTAAAGTTCAGTCCGTATTTTTCCCTGAACTTTCTATGGGACTGAACACTGTCTGGGCTTATACCTACCACCCTGAAACCTTTTGACTTCAGGCTGTTGAGGTTATCTCTGAAATCACATGCCTCCTGAGTGCAACCCGGAGTGTCATCCTTTGGGTAAAAGTAAAGTATGAGTGGCGAAGAAAGAAGGTCTTTAAGGCAAAACCTTCCTTCCCTTCCTTCTTCATCTATTCCTTCAAGACAGAACTCTGGAGCAAGGTCTCCTTCTTTCAGCATGCTAATATTATACGACAGGTGGGGGGACCTGCCCCCACCATTCTCATCCGTATGTGTCACCTTCGGGTTTAACTGCCTCTATCCTCAGGAGAGCATCATCGGGAGTTACATTGTCCCCGGGCTTTACGAATATCTTCTTGACCACGCCCGTTATGGGAGCATGTATTTCATTTTCCATCTTCATGGCTTCCACTATGGCTACCGTCTGTCCTTCAGAAACTGGCTGACCTTCCTGCACGAGAACCCTGACCACCCTTCCGGGCATGGGTGCAGTGGCGTCTCCGGGCTGGGTTGCTTTTGGTATGCCCTTTTCCTCCGCCTGAGCCACAGCCTGAGGCACACCTCCAGAGGGTATGGCTTCAAGCTGAGGAGTTAGCTGGACTTCCTCCAGTCTTCCGTCAACCCTCACATAGTATTTTCTTGGTTTTCCTGGTTCAGCGTGGGCGCTCACGCCCTCAACTTTAACTTTGAACTTCTCACCATGGTATATAACCTCAAACTCCACAGGGGCTGCGCCGGGGACAGTGCCGGGTTTTACCTCTGTGGCTTCTGCAAGCTCTTCCATAGGCTCTGCCACCAGTTCTCCCTTCTCCCTTGCCGCAAGAAAGTCCTTTGCCTGCATGGGGAAAAGGGCATACAGAAGCACCTCTTCATCTGTGGGCTCCTTTCCAAGAAGGGCCCTTGTCTCCTCGTAGGCCCTGTCCCAGTCAGTGGGGTCTGCAAGGTCTGCAGCCCTTATGGAAAAGTCTGGCTCTTTTCCTGGTCCCAGTATTTTCTCAGCCAGTTCTCTGGAAATTGGACCCGGTGGCTTTCCGTATTTGCCCTCCACGTAGTCTCTGACTTCCTTGGTTATTACCTTGTATCTTTCACCGGATATTACATTCAGAACTGCCTGAACACCCACTATCTGAGAAGAGGGAGTCAGCAGCGGCGGATATCCAAGGTCTCTTTCCACGTTTGGAACCTCTTCAAGAGCCTCCTCTATCTTATCTATGGCGTTTGCTTCTATGAGCTGAGCTACCATGTTGGATATCATTCCACCCGGTATCTTGTGTATAAGCACCTTGGCGTTCACGCCTGCGTATTCCGTCTCATACTTTTTGTATTTTTTGCGTATCTGCTTCGTAATCTCGGCACATTCTTCTATTTTCTTTAGGTCCAGTCCCGTGTCAAAGGGTGTGCCCTCCAGCATGGCAACAACGGACTCCGTTGCGGGGTGGGATGAACCAAAGGCGAGGGGTGAAAGGACTGTGTCCACCATGTCCACGCCAGCCAGTATGGCCATCATGTGGTTTACTATGGCTGTTCCGCTCATGTCGTGGTTGTGAAGAAGAACTGGGAGCCTTCCACCAGTAGCTTCTTTTATCCTCTTTATGATGGTGTAGGTCTCAAGGGGCATGATTATGCCCGTTGCATCCTTAAAAGACAGCCAGTCCGCACCCATCTCCGCAATCTCGAGGGCATACTCCACCCACTTTTCTATGGTATGAACTGGGCTCCTTGTGTAGCTTATCTCTGCGTGGGCTTCCCCGCCCAGCTCCTTTATTGCCCTCACTGCAGTCTGTATATTTCTGTTGTCGTTGAGGGCATCAAAGACCCTGAAGACGGTTATACCGTTGGCAATAGACCTTTCCACAAACTTGTAGACCAGTTTGTCAGACTTGGGCCTGTATCCCACGATATTCTGACCCCTGAAAAGCATCTGCAGTTTAGTGTTTGGCATGACCTCCTTTATGCGCCTGAGCCTTTCCCATGGGTCCTCTTTCAGGTATCTCAGGCAAACGTCATAAGTGGCACCGCCCCACACCTCAACCGCATAGAAGCCCACCTTGTCCAGCTTTTCACACAGGGGAAGAAGGTCATCGGTTCGCACGCGCGTTGCCAGCTTGCACTGCTGTCCGTCTCTTGGTGTGAGGTCTGTGATAAGTATCTTTTTCTTGAAGCCAGACCTTTCCAGCTCCTTGAGCTGTGCCTGAATCTCTTCCATTATCTCCACAGCCTGCATGCCTTACCTCCTTTAGAGTCCATGGTATGCGGCTATAGCCGCAGATATAAAGGCTACAAAATCTTCCTTGTTTCTCACCTCCTCATACTCAAAGAGATGAGGATGTGTTTCAAGATATTTTGTGTTAAATCTGCCTGCCCTGAAATCTGGGTCTTTCATGATTTCTATGAGAAGTGGTATGGTGGTTTTTATGCCCGTTATCTCATAGGTCTCAAGGGCCGCCTTCATTCTGTCTATGGCAACTTCCCACTGGGGTGCCCAGACTATGAGCTTGGCTATCATGGAATCATAATAGGGTGAAATCTCATATCCCCTTGATGCGGCGTGCTCTACTCTTATGCCAAAGCCACCGGGAGCATAGTATCTCTCTATGGTCCCTATGCTGGGGGCAAAGTTCTTCTTGGGGTCTTCTGCGTTTATCCTGACCTCTATGGAGTAACCGTTGAACTTTATATCCTCCTGTCGGTATCTAAGTGGCTCACCCGCTGCAATCCTGAGCTGCCACTTAACTATGTCCACTCCTGTTATCATCTCGGAGACAGGATGCTCCACCTGAATACGGGTGTTCATCTCAATAAAGTATATGTTGCCCTTCTCATCCGCCACAAACTCCATAGTGCCGGCGCTGTAATAACCAATCTCTTTTGCCGCCTGTGCCACAAGCTCACCGTAATAAGCCCTCTTGCCGGGTGTTAAGAGGAGCGAGGGTGCGATTTCCACCAGCTTCTGGTTCCTCCTCTGTATAGAGCAGTCCCTTTCTCCAAGGTGTATCACATTTCCATATTTGTCTCCCAGCACCTGAAACTCTATGTGGTGTGGGTTTTCTATGTATTTTTCAAGAAGAAGGTCTCCCCTTCCAAAGGCCTTCAGAGCTTCGTTGTAAGCACTTTCGTAGTTTTTCAGAAGCTCTTCTTCATTCCTGCATATCCTTATACCTCTTCCACCTCCACCTGCAGAGGCCTTCAGAAGCACGGGATAGCCTATCTCCCTGGCGATGTGCCTTGCCTCCTGTTCATCTTTGAGTATTCCATCGCTCCCCGGCACAGTGGGAAGCCCGGCCTTTTTGGCTATTTCCTTTGACCTTGCCTTGTCTCCCATAAGCTCTATGACCTTCCAGTGAGGACCTATGAAGTTTATGCCCTTCTCCTCGCAGAGCCTTGCAAAGTTTTCATTCTCTGCAAGAAAGCCGTATCCGGGGTGGATGGCGTCCGCACCCACTTCAAGGGCAAGGTCCACGATACGCTCTGCGTTCAGGTAGGTGTCCAGCGGGTTGACCCCTATCATGTAGGCTTCGTCCGCCATCTTCACATGCCTTGCGGTAGACTCTATTTCGTTGTATATGGCGACGGTGCGTATACCCAGCTCCTTGCAGGCTCTTATGACCCTGCAGGCTATCTCACCCCTGTTGGCGATAAGAACCTTATTAAACATGCCCTGCCTCCTAAAGAAGCTCTATCCTGTATTCAATGGGTGCTACCCTGTTTATCATGTAAGCTATGGAGCATGTGCCGGGGTTGTATATGGTCTTATCAAGAGCCTTCCTCACGTCCTCTTCAGAAACTTCACCTTTAACTTTTACAAAAAGGTATATCTTTGTGAAAACCTTTGGGTAGCCCTCGGTGATTCTCTCGGCATCCGTTTCTATCTCTATGTGTTCAGTATGCTTGCCCTCCTTGTGAAGGGCTTCGTAAAGGTGTATGCCCACACAGCCCGCTATGGAGTGGAAAAGAAGCTCAGGAGGTCTTATACCCCTGCCCTTACCACCCACGTAACCCGCTGCGTCTATGGGCACTTCCCTGCCAGACTCGCCCGTGCCCACAAAGTGAAAATCCTCCTTCTGAACCACCTTCACCTTCATGCCTGCCTCCTGAAAATAGTGGGTAAAAATTATAAGCAAATTTTTCAAAAAGTGGTGGTTTTGGTCATAAAAAAATAAAGAGCCCCCTGCCGGGGGCGGTGGATGTATGCGTGGACCTTTCAGGCAAAAATGTCCCTTCCGTCCTTCCTCCAAACTGCTATGACAGAAGGCCTTGGAACCTGCACATTGTCCCCGTAAGGCCATCTAGAGGAAGGCTGGTTGGGATTACTGCCACCCTCCGCCTCTCCCGGATGCTGTATTGCACAGAAGAAGGTCTTCCAGTCATCGGAAAACTCTGGACCACATATTTCACAGCCCGGAACCCCTGAGAGGAACATCTTAAATTCCTTGTTTATAGGATTAAGCACGTAAACGCCATCGTTTTTCCTTAGCCTCACTGAGCTTGGGTTTCCATCTGTGGCAATCCATACATTGCCAAGTCTATCTATAACAAAGTTGTCTGGTGCAGATATTGCAGGTGTTGAGGAGCTTGCAGGCTGACCGTATATCACAAGCCTGTTGTTCTGGTCGGAGGCGTTGGGGTCACCACACAGAACTGGTATATTCCATGTAAAGGTGACCGAGGCAGGATTGCCGTTTGCTTCCCTTATTTCCAGTATGTGTCCCATTACGTTGTTGGCTCTGGGGTTTGCCCTATCAACCCCTGGTTGCCCGCTTGCTCCTCTCCTTTCGTTGTATGTGAGCGCTACCCATGCACTTCTGGTCACTGGATTCCATTCTATGTCTTCTGGCCTGTCCATTTTCGTAGCTCCAAGGGCATCTGCAGCTGCTCTTGTATTTATGAAACACAGAACTGGGTCATTTTTGAAAGCGTCCGGCAGGCTTGAATTTGGAGTTATTCTAAAGCTCCCGTCAGCATTTCTTTCCACTCTGGCTATGAGAAGCCACTGCCCGCTCAGGTCGTCGTTGAATTTTGCCGCATATAAATCTCCTTCATCAAGTAATCCAAAGTTTGCTTCCCTGTTGTTTGGGTTAAAAGCACCCTTTGTTATGAACTTGTATATATACTCAAAGCGTTCATCATCACCCATGTAAAAAACCACCCTACCATCAGGTGCAATAGCGTAAGTAGCGGCTTCGTGTTTCATCCTGCCCAGGGCTGTTCTTTTTATCGGTGCTCTATTAGGATTAAAGGGGTCAACTTCTACAACCCATCCGAACCTGAAGGCCTCCCTGGGTTCTCTTTCTATGTTGAACCTTTCATGTCCATTCTTATAAAAGCCGTAGTAATCCGCGAAGGTGGATGGAACACCATATCTCCTATGTATGCTCTTTATGAGGTCTGCATCCTCGCCAGTTATGTTGTCTCTATTTCCTCCAAAATAGCTGTGAAAGTTTTCTTCACAGGTCAGCACCGTTCCCCAGGGAGTTTTACCTGCGGCGCAGTTGTTCAGGGTTCCGAGGACGAAGGTTCCCTGGCTGTCATAAGAAGTTCTCATCAACCTGTGTCCTCTGGCGGGTCCGGATATATCGCACCTTGTAGAACCAGTTATTCTTCTGTTGTAGGGGGAACCCTTTACATACTCCCAGCTGCCATCGCTTTTCCTTCTTATCTCCACAACCGACAGCCCGTGGGCTTCCAGCATAAGGTTTGATTCCTCTCTGGTAGGTCTTCCTGCAGAGGGTGCGTTGTTGGTTATGAAGGGTTCGGGAAACATGAGTTCTGGATTGCAGTATTCATGATTTACCACAAGTATGTGCCTTCCATCTTGGGTTTTCAAATAGCCAACAAAGTCGCAGTTATAGCCAAAACAATTTCTCTGACGCTCCACGTCCTGTGCAGTTGGTCCACTCTGTCTTATCCTGTTCCAGTCAAGATTTGGCCCGCTATCCAGGGCATCTCCCCATCTTATAACCACATTATGGTTGAAGTCCTCAGGGAGAGTTATTCTGTCTTCGGTATTAGGCTGAATAGTTCTAAAGGTGAGAGGTTGGGTATCTCCACTACCTCCGCCACAGGAGAGTAGGGCAATGCCGGCACTACCATAAAGGGCACCTTTCAAAAGGTCCCTTCTGCTCATTGCTCTTGAAAGCACATCACCAAAGTATTCACTCATCTCAATACCTCCGGATACTTTTGAATAAATAGATTAGGGAAGAATTGTTAAAAAACCTTTAAGGTTCTGTTAAGATTTTGTTAAGAGAATCTATTTGGTGAAAACACACCTGTGAAATGTAAAACCCTGCCTCCTATGTATTCCTTGACGATGTTTGCAGTCAGAGGTGCATGAAGTATGCCGTTCCTGTGGTGCCCTGTGGCTACGAAATAGCTCTCTCCAGCTTCAAATATTGGCTTTTCATCTGGTGTTGCTGGTCTGTAGCCATAGTGCATGTTCATAATCTGTGCCTGTGAGAGGGAAGGTGCCACACGCACAGCACCTTCGGAAAGTCTGTTTAAGCCCTCAAGCGTGTTTCCACCCAGAAAGCCCACATCCTCTGAGGTGGCGCCCACATAGAGGTATCTTTTCCTGGGAATGAGGTAGGATATGGAGGAGTAGAGGACTTTTGGCAGCCCTGAACTTTTCAGTTTCATTCCCTGCCCCTTTATGGGATAGACTGGAAGGTCAAAAAGCTCTCTTGTCCAGGCACCCGTGGAGAACACGTAGAAGTCTCCCGTGTAATCGGATTTAAGACCCCTGAGCCTTTTAACTTCTCCCCCCTCTTTTATAACTTCTGTAATTTCATCTATAACAAAATCAACCCCAAGCCTTCCCATGGCAGAGAGGAGGGCATCCATCAACATCTCCGCATCTACCCAAGCCTCCTCAGTGTAATTAATAAGAGTAATAACCTCTGTGGAGAGTTGGCTGGCTTCAGAAGGCTCTACAAACTCAACTCCATAGCCTGCTTCCCTGTATCCTTCAGCTAACTCCAGAAGTCCCTCTTCACCCTTCAGCACAACTCTGTATATACCTTCCTGCCAGAAGTCTACACTTTGTCCTGAGACTTCCTTCACGAGCCTGAGGAACTCGGGATATTCCTTCAGACTACCGTAAGAGAAATCAAAGAGGTCTCCCCGCAATCCTTCAGAAAAAGGTGCCAGCATGCCACCTGCCACCCAGGAGGCTGCCTCCTCTGGGTTTCTTGTTATGACCTGAACCTTGTGTCCCTCAAGGGCAAGAAGGAGGGCAGAGCTAAGACCTATCACGCCACTTCCAACCACGATGATTTTTCTCATGGTATATAATTTACCTATTATGGGTGAACTTAAAAGAAAACTTGATACAGATTATGTTTACTTTGCGGAAGTTGAATTGCTTTTTAACTACGGGGTGGGTTATCCCGACCTTATAATCAAGCTAAGGGAGAAGGTTTACCAGGAGGGTCTGGAAGACAGTGTGTATGTGAAAAAAGCGGACAGAAAGCTCTTTCAGAATGTGCACAGGTTTCTTGAACTTCTTGAGGGTTCTGATGAGCCCATGCAGGATGACGACAGCCAGCCCATACAGAAGTGGTGGTGGCACCTTCACAAGATAGCAAAGGGAAGATATCCCAGCCTTATGCTCAGGGAATATCTGAGAGAGGTTTACAGGAAAAGAAGGAAATACTGGAAAGTAAAGGAGAAGGGTCTTTATTCTGTAAGGCATTCAACCAGTGAGGCGCTTGAAGGTTTGCACTTTGCCCGTAAATAATGGATGACCTAAAGAATTTAAGAAAAAAGATAGATAGCATTGACGAAGAGATTTTACGCTTGCTTAATGAAAGGGCAAAACTTGCAAAGAAAGCCGGTGAAATAAAGAAGAGAATGGGGCTTGAGGTTCACGCACCAGAGAGGGAAAGGGAGATAATAAACCGGATAATAATGCTCAACAGGGAACTTTACGGAGAAGAATTTCCGGCAGAGGCGGTAGTGCACATATACAGGGAAATAATCTCCGCCTGTCTTTCTCTTGAGAAGGAACTCAGGATTGCTTACCTCGGTCCAAAGGCAACCTTTACCCATCAGGCTGCCCTTGAATACTTCGGCTTTTCGGCCCATTACGTGCCAGTGAGCACCATAGGGGATGTCTTCAGGGAGGCGGAAGTGGGCAGGGTTGATTATGGCGTGGTTCCCGTAGAGAACACAACAGAAGGGGTGGTCAACTATACTCTTGACATGTTTCTAGAGTCTGACCTCAAAATTGTGGGGGAGATAGTGATACCCATAAGGCTCAACCTGCTTTCCACTGCCAGCAGTTTAGAGGACATAAAAACCATATACTCCCACAGGCATGCCCTTGCCCAATGCAAAGAATGGCTTAGGAGACATCTTCCTGAGGCAAACCTCATGGAAACTGAAAGCACTGCCAAAGCCTGTGAGCTTGTAATGGAGCTTGAAGATGCTGGAGCAATAGCAAGCGAGGTGGCTGCCTACACATACCATCTGAACATACTGGCAGAGAGCATACAGGACAATCTCAACAACTATACGAGGTTTCTGGTCATAGGTAAAAGGGGCATGAAGCCCACTGGCAAGGATAAAACGAGCCTCATATTCGCCATAAAGGATGAAGCTGGAGCTCTCTACAGAGCCCTTGAGAGCTTCTACAGATATGGTGTGAACCTTACCAAGATAGTTTCAAGACCTTCAAGAAAAAAGCTATGGGACTATGTGTTTTTTGTGGACCTGGAGGGTCATGCAGAAGAAGAGAGTGTGAGAGGTGCTCTGGAGCTACTAAAGGAAAGAGCCCAGCTGGTCAAGGTTCTTGGTTCATACCCAAAAGCTCTTCTACAGGAGGGCTAGTTCGGTAAGGAGCCTTTTCCTGTGAGAATTGCCCGTTGAAGGCTCTATTGTTCTGTTGGCAAGCCTGAGTCCTACAGCCTTCCCCTCTGAGGTAAGCTTTATTATTAAATGGGTGAGCTTTGAGATACGCTCTTCCAGACTGCCATCTACTATATCCAGACTGAGCATGACCGGTGGTGCTGACTCCTCTACCATCTCCTTCACATACAGATTTCCAGTTTTGGCAGAGAGCTTCCAGTGTATGAGCTTGATGGGTTCGCTGGAATACTCTCTTACCCCATGCAGTTCTTCATAACCCCGTTTTCTGCTCTGGAGGTTTGAATGCCCTCTTTCTCTTAGAGGGACGCTCAGAAACTTTTCCCTTGCAGGGACTGGATGCGGGAACACTATAAGGTTCAGGGGAATTTCAAGCCTGTAGAACCTTTCAAAAAGGCCCACCGGGAAAGTAGAGCTCACCTCAATGTCAAGGATAGGATGTAGCCCTCTTTTTTCAAAAACTACGGGCAGGTTGCCTTCAACCTCCCCCTGGACAAGGGGAAATACGCAATCACTTCCTTCTTTTCTTATTACTATGAGAAAGGAGGGTAATCTTTTTCTGTTTTTGACCACAACCTTGAAGGATGCCCTTGAGCCTGCATAGACTTCATCTGGAGGGATAAGGACCACTTCAAGCCCTCTCAGGTTATAGAGAGAGATAATCCCGGAAAGTAGCATAAAAGACAGCATGTAAGAGACCACGAGGTATAGCAGATTGTTGGCGGTGTTTACCGCCGCCACCCCAAGGAATATAGTTATACCAATAAATATTAGACCAGCTCTGTTAACCCTGACCCTGTATCTTACCTTCACCAAAGAATACCCTGAAAAGCTCCGTGGGTATAGGAACAAGAACGGTGTTTCCGGGCTTGTTGGCCACGTTCTGAATGGTCTCAAGATATCTGAGCTGTATGGCTATGGGCTGGGTTGCCAGTATCTGTGCCGCTTCTGCCAGCTTCTGAGCTGCCTGATATTCGGCCTCTGCGGTTATTATCTTTGCTCTTCTTTCCCTTTCGGCTTCTGCCTGTCTTGCCATTGCTCTACGAAGCTCTTCTGGCAGGTCTATTCTTTTCAGCTCAACGGCCACCACCTTTACTCCCCAGGGGTCTGTCTGTCGGTCAATTATCTCCTGTAATTGCAAGTTTAGCTTTTCCCTCTCTGAAAGCAGCTCGTCAAGCTCTGCAGCACCGCATACGCTCCTGAGGGTTGTCTGGGCTATCTGGGATGTGGCATAGAGATAGTTTTCTACCTGAACTATAGCCCTGACAGGGTCAACTACCCTGAAGTAAACCACCGCATCCACGCTCACGGACACGTTGTCTCTGGTTATTATGTCCTGAGTTGGCACATCAAGGGTGACCGTTCTCAGGTCCACCTTAACCATTCTGTCAATTACGGGGATAAGGATGAAGAGTCCCGGTCCCTTTGCACCAATTACCCTTCCAAGCCTGAAGATAACAGCCCTCTGATACTCTGGAACTATCTTTACCGCAACCGCAATAAAGATAACTACCGCTATAGCTATCACTATAAGGGGTGAAAAACCCATGGCTAATCCTCCTATGAATTTAAGTATGTCTCCTCCCGCTATGCTGGCAAGCACCACGAGGACAAAAAGCAAAAAGGGCAGAAGGTCAAGTATGGGCTTCATGGGCTAAATTATATCATGCCTCCAGCACCGCACCTCTTGATGCAGAGGCCACGAACCTTACATACCTCCTCAGCCATGGGCTTCTTATATCCTTCTGCTTTGGAATAAAGTTTTCCATCCTTCTTCTGAACTCCTCCTCCGGTATGAGAAGCTCAAGCCTCCTGCCAGGAATGTCTACGAGTATTTCGTCTCCATCCTGCACTATGCCTATGGGTCCCCCTGCGGCCGCCTCTGGGGCTATGTGTCCTACGCAGGCACCCCTCGTGCCCCCAGAGAACCTTCCGTCTGTGATGAGAGCCACCTTATCTCCCAGACCCATACCCATTATGGCAGAGGTAGGCGAGAGCATCTCCCTCATACCCGGACCGCCCTTTGGTCCCTCATAGCGTATTACCACCACATGCCCGGACTTTACCTTCCCTCCAAGAATACCCTCTATGGCCTCCTCTTCTGAATCAAAGCATATGGCCTTTCCTCTGAAGACAAGCATTCTGGGGTCCACACCTGCGGTCTTTACCACAGAGCCTTCTGGTGCAAGGTTTCCAAAGAGTATGGCTATGCCTCCTTCTTTAGAATATGGCTCTTCTACTCTTCTTATGACCTCTCCATCCGCATCTGGGGCTTCTTCTGCGATTTCTCTGAGGGTTTTCAGGCTGACTGTTAGTCTGTCTGGATGAGGCAGGTATCCGCCCTTTATAAGTTCTTTTACTATGGCAGGCATGCCACCTACGTTGTCAAGGTCCTGTATGTGGTAGTGGGAAGCGGGGGAAATCTTGCATATGTTGGGCGTTCTTTTTGATATGTCATTTATCCTGGCAAGGTCGTATTCCACACCTGCCTCACGGGCTATGGCAAGGAGATGAAGAATCGTGTTGGAAGAACCTCCCATGGCAATGTCTACCGCAAAGGCATTGTCAAAGGTTTCCTGTGTGAGAATGTCTCTGGGTCTTATGTTTCTTCTTATAAGCTCCATTATCTGCCTTGCTGCCCTGCGGGCAAGGAGCTCTCTTCTGGGGTCCACTGCAGGTATAGTGCCGTTGCCCGGCAGACCAAGACCAAGCACCTCGGTGATACAGTTCATGGAGTTGGCAGTAAACATACCAGAACAACTCCCACAGGTGGGGCAGGCATGCTCTTCTATGACCTTTAGCTCTCTTTCTGTGATTTTCCCAGCCTGAAGCTGACCTATTCCTTCAAAGACACTTATGAGGTCCACCTTTCTGCCGTTTACCTCCCCCGCAAGCATTGGACCACCGCTTATAAAAATCGTGGGAATGTTTAGCCTTGCGGTAGCCATGAGCATACCGGGCACTATCTTGTCGCAGTTGGGTATGCATATGAGGGCGTCCAGCTGGTGGGCTTCCACCACCGTCTCTATGGAGTCTGCAATGAGCTCCCTTGAGGGCAGGGAGTAATGCATGCCATAGTGCCCCATGGCTATGCCGTCATCCACGCCGATGACGTTGAACTCTATGGGAACACCGCCAGCCTTTCGCACCTCGTCCTTTATGGGCTGAACAAACTCCCTGAGATGCACATGTCCGGGGATTATGTCTATGTATGAGTTGGCAATGCCTATGAGGGGCTTGTCAAAATCCTCATCTTTTAGCCCGCAGGCTCTCAGTAATGCCCTGTGTGGAGACCTCTCTATGCCCTTCTTAACTCTGTCGCTCCTGAGCATTTTGCACCTCCTCAAAGTTCAGTATGTCCATGTATTCCCACTCTCTGTAAGCCATGGCGTATATGCCGGCCTTAGACAGTAGCTTTACAAAATCCTCGTTTAAGTTCAAACTTCCCATGATTAGGGTCAGCCTTTTGTCTGCATACTCTGGAAAGTATTGTAAAAACCTTCTTGCCTTTTCTTTGAACTCCTCTATGTGCTTCTCCCTTGGCGTGGACTTGACCTCAAGGAGAAAGACCCTGTCCTGACAGACCGCTATGGCGTCAAACTCCTCGTATATACCCCTTTTCCTGTCTGTGTATTCAAGCCTGAGGGCTGTCTTTTCTGGTTCACAATTGAAGTATTTTCTTATCACTGGCCTGAGTGCAGGAAACACAATATCCTCAACCACAGTCCCCAGCTTGTTGGCTATCTCACCCCAGCGTTTGTTATTTTCTCTTCTGTTTTCTTCTATCCTGCGGTCTGTCTCTGCCCTGTATTCGGCGATCTTGCGATCCGTGTCAGCTCTATATTCTTCTATCTTTCTATCAGTATCTGCAGAATATCTCATGACCCACTTTTTAAAGTCAGCCATTTCCTCTATAAACCACTCAAACTTTCTCTCCAGCCTGTCTACCCTCTCTTCAACCCTTTCCATTACTGTAGAATATAGGCAAGGACTGCAGTGAATACTACGTTAACTATGGATATGGGTAGCATTATCTTCCAACCTATTTCGGTAATATCCTTTGCCTGAAACCTGGGAAGCGTCCAGTGAAGCCAGAGAACAAAGAAAACAAGGGCAAACATCTTTATAAGAAACCACAGATAGGGAGAGAGAGGACCGAATATGTGCGGACCAGACCATCCCCCAAAGAAGAGCACCACCGCAATGGCAGAAAGAGCCATCACATTGAGATACCACTCAGCCAGAGGAAAGACCCCAAACCTCATACCTCCATACTCCACGTTATAGCCAGTAACCAGCTCTGCCTCAGCCTCCTGAATGTCAAAAGGCACCCTTCCAGACTCTGCCAGCATACAGAAAAGGTAGAGTATGAAAGCAACAGGCTGATACACTATAAACCACACACCCCTCTCTATCTGTGCCTGAACGATGCCCGTGGTGCTCATAGTGCCCGCAAGCAGAATAACCCCAAGCACCGAAAAGCCAAGCACCACCTCGTAAGAGATTATGACCGCCGCCTTCCTGAGAGAGCCTATAAAGGCATACTTGGAGTTAGAAGCCCATCCGGAAAATATGGTGCCATACACCGCCAGAGAGCCAAAGGCAAAGACCAGAAGTAGAGCGATGTTTACGTCCGCAATTATGGGCTTTATCTCGTAGCCAAAGAGCGTAAAGCCCGGACCAAAGGGTATTACAGAAAACAAGAGAATGGCGGGAGCCACTGCCATAACTACCGCAAGGTAGTAAACCACCTTGTCCGCATTCTGGGGAATAATAGACTCCTTTGTAAGGAGCTTTATTCCGTCCGCCAGAGGCTGGAGCAGTCCAAAGGGACCCACCAGCTTTGGACCCATCCTTGCCTGAATGTGCCCCGCCAGCTTCCTCTCAAACCATGTGAGATAGGCACCTATACCAAGGAATACACCAAGGACTACGAGGATTTTAACAAGAGTTATCACAATAGAAAGCCAGAGCTCCATCACATGCCCTCCACTATTTGAGAAACTTTCCATCTCACTCCCCCAAAGAACTCCACCTCCTCCTCAAA
Source organism: Aquificaceae bacterium (assembly GCA_037481935.1). Taxonomy (NCBI): domain Bacteria; kingdom Pseudomonadati; phylum Aquificota; class Aquificia; order Aquificales; family Aquificaceae; species Aquificaceae bacterium. The sequence goes on from JBBFKQ010000002.1 coordinate 54,541, forward strand.
AGTGTAAACTGCAATCCTTCTTTCCTCATCCACCACCAGCACAAGCCTTTTGAGAAGGTCCACAAACACTATCCTGCCTACCCCAAAGCTCATGTAGTCTCTCAACTTTTCTTCAAAGTATTCCATTGAGGTCTCCTCTGCGATAACTTCCACCACAAGGTCAGGTGGCTCGTGCAGAAGCCCTCTGGGAATCTCTCTGAGCCTTTCCTTTGAGTAAAAGGCTATATCAGATGCCCTGAGTGTAAGAGGCTCTCTGTTTATCACAAGTCCCACCTCCCCAGAAAGCACATAGCCCCTGCCTCTCAACTTTTCTCTGAGCACTGCACTTATCTCCGCCACCGCATACCCATGCCATCCACCTGCTGGGGACATCTCTACGAGCCTCCCTTCTACAACTTCATACCTGCCCTCCTTAGGCAGTAGAGGTATATCCTCGTAGGTTAGCAATTCCTTTACAGTCATCTGTCCGTTTCTCCCACCACTGGGTCAAGGCTTCCAAGAAGGGCTATGGCGTCAGCAATCGTGCCGTCCTGTATGAGCTTTGGGAAGATGGAAAGATTATAAAGAGCCCCTGACCTTATTCTGAGCCTATAAGGTTTGGAGCCACCGACCGAATATATGTAAAAGCCCAGCTCGCCTCTGGGGTTTTCTCCGCTGGCGTAGACTTCCCCTGGGGGTGCGGACTCCCCGTGAACCACTATGCGGAAGTTCTTTACCATATCCTCAAGGTCCATGAAAACATCTTCCTTTGGTGCCATCACTGCAGGATGTTCCTTGTTTACATAAGGTGCGGACTTCGGCATTTTTTCCAGCCTTGCTACACACTGCTCTATGATTCTGAGGCTCTGCACCATCTCCTCCATACGCACCAGATAGCGGTCGTAAACATCTCCTACCTCTCCAACGGGGATGTCAAAGTCCACCTCGTCGTAAGCTGCATAGGGCTCAAGTTTTCTCATGTCGTAAGGCACTCCAGAGCCTCTGGCAACGGGTCCAGTAAGGCCGTAGTTGAAAACATCCTCCCTGCTGATAACTCCTATATCCTTTGTCCTTCTGAGCCATATGCGGTTTCTGGTAAGGAGGTTGTGGTATTCTTTGAGCCTGTTGGGAAAGTCCTTTACAAAGGCCTTTACCACGTCAAGAGTGCCTTCCGCAAGGTCGTAATGCACTCCTCCAATTCTTAAAAAGGCAGAGGTGAGCCTGAAGCCTGCGTTGCCCTCTATGATGTCCATTATCTTTTCCCTTTCTCTAAAGGCATACAGAAACACAGTAAGAGCCCCAAGGTCAAGGGCACCCGTGCCAAGCCACAGAAGGTGGGAGTTTATCCTCTGAAGCTCTGCAAACATGGTCCTTATGTATCTTGCCTTTTCTGGCACTTCCACCCCAAGGAGCTTTTCAACTGCGGTCACGTAAGATAGCTCGTTGCATATGGCGGATATGTAGTCCATACGGTCTGTGTAAGGCAGGAACTGGAAGTAGTAAACATTCTCTGCAATCTTTTCCATGCCCCTGTGAAGTTGTCCCAGTATAACATCTGACTGAACAACCCTCTCCCCATCAAGGTCAAAGAGAAACCATATGGTGCCGTGAGTTCCCGGGTGGAGTGGTCCCCAGTTGAGCACAAGCTGAGCCTTTTTCTGAAGCCTTGATTTTTCAGTCCTTTCCAGGTCTTCAAGGGTTGCAACCCTCGTGTGCATAAGCTCATAGTCATGACTGGGTGGGTCAGTCCTGCCAGCATAGAGCTCCGTCAACGATGGAAGCTCAACCTCTGGAATACCCTCCATTGGGAAATCTTTTCTGAGGGGATAATATGGATAGCCTTCCCACATGAACATCCTTCTGAGATTCTCATGCCCCTCGTAGACTACGCCAAACATGTCGTAGGCTTCCCTCTCTGCCCACCTTGCACAGGGCCAGAGCCTTTCAAGAGAGGGAAGTTTTCCCTCCTTTGCCCATGTCTTTACTATTACCCTTTCGTTGGTGTCCGGGTTGTAAAGTATGTATATGCCCTGAAATCTTTCTCTTCTATCGGGGAAGTCTATACATGTGTGGTCTATAAAGAGCCTGTAGCCCTCTTTTTCTCTCAAGTGTCTTAGCAGTTCTAAAAGTCTTTCCTGCCGGACATGCAGGTTTGTGGTGTGCTTTGTAAACTCCAGCTCCACATCCTTGAACTCAAACTTGACTCTGTCTGCAGCAGCTCTGTTCATCCAGGGCATGTTTCACCTCATACGGTTATTTCTCTTGGAATGAGTCCCTGACGCTCTATATCTTTCTTAAACTCCTCTAAGGCCCTGTCGTATTTTTTAACACCCTTTTCCTTTATTTTTTTCTGAAGCTGGAGTATGCCATACAGAAGTCCCTGAGGGTGTGGTGGGCAACCGGGAATGTATACGTCAACGGGTATTATCCTATCCATGCCCTGAAGGGTTGAGTAGGTAGGGAAAGGACCACCCGCCGAGGCACAACCTCCCATGGTAATGCACCACTTGGGGTCTGGCATCTGTTCCCATAGAAGCTTGAGCATGGGAGCGACCTTGTTGACCACCGTGCCTGCCACTATGAGAAGGTCTGCCTGTCTGGGAGAGGCCCTGAAGATAACCCCCAGCCTGTCAAGGTCAAACCTTGATGCTGCAGCGTGCATCATCTCTATAGCACAACAGGCAAGCCCTATGGTAAGCGGCCACAGAGCGTTACGCCTGCCCCAGCTCAAAAGCTCATCCACAGTGGTAAGCACAAAGCCGTTAGAATTGAGCATAGCCATGGTAAAACCTCCTTACCTTAAAAGTTTAAAACTATTTCTAAGATAATTCCCAGTGCATCCCTGTTAAAGACCGCCACCAGTAATGTCAGAATTATGAGCCACACCCTGATGAGCTTAAACTCCTCAGTAAACTTTGCCTGCAGCACCTTGACCTCCGCCCTTACTTTCTCTACCTCGGCCATAACCCCTGCGATTTCTGCCCTTACTTCTGCGATGTCCGCCTTCGTTACGAGTTCTTTGGTCAGTTCATCTCTCAACTCAGCCTTCAAGATAGGCTTTTGTTCATAGGCTCTTCTCTCTATGGCGGTGAGCGTCTCTTCAATAACTCTGCCAATCTTCTCCGCCTTCTCCTTTCCCAGTTCCTCTTCAAGAGTTTTGTAAACTTCATAGGGCGGGACTGCCATGGCTTCTTAAATTATATGCCCTGCTTTCAGAACTGCCACTTGAAGGCTCCCTTTCTCCATTCGTAGGCAAGACCAAGTGTGAGGATAAAGATAAAAAGGAGAGCTCCCACAAGTCCATAAAGTCCAACCTCTTCAAAGACAACTACCCATGGAAAGAGAAATGCCACTTCAATGTCAAAGAGTATTAGGGATATACCCAGAAGGTAGTAGCCCTGCTTGAAGACGCCCCTCGCCTCGGGGTCATACAGAGGCACACCGCATTCGTAAGGATAGTCCTCCATCTTTTCCTTAGTCTTTGGACCCAGAAGGTCATTGAGGAAGCTAAAGGCAAGGCCAACAAATACTGCGATCAGGAAAAAGAGAAGAATACCTAAGTATTCCATGGCTTTAATTCTACCACCTTTGCTACATAATTTCAAAAGTTTATGAGCTATCTCAGGCTACCGGATATAGCCCCTCTACAAAGCCCTTCCATACATCGGGCATCCTTTCCAGCTCCTCCTGTGCTATCTTCTTCACCAGCGGCTCCAGCATGCTCAGGTCTTTCTTGCTCCTTACGCTCACATCCAGCACTTGAGGCTCGTTTATGGGCTTTCCTATCTGTGAAACTATGTAGCAGTATGATTCTTCAACCTCCTCTATCTCCTTTACCACCCTCTGGGCTATGAGGTTTGCCACCCTGTTGTATATCTTTCCTATGTGGGATATGGGGTTTTTGCCTGCTGCTGCTTCGAGGCTCATGGGTCTGTAGGGAGTTATGAGACCGTTCACCCTGTTGCCACGACCCACCTGACCATCATCCCCCTGTTCTGCAGATGTGCCTGTAACGGTAATGTATACGGAGCTATTCTCCCTGCTGTCTGCAGTGTTTATAAAAACTTCAACTTCTTTACCCACGGCTTCCTCCACCCTTTTCTTGACCTTTCTGTGCACTTCTTCTTTCTTCTGAAAGTAATCCTCTATATCCTTTATATACTTTCCTACAAAGGCAAGGGCTATGGTGAGTCTGAACTTGTTCCTTATGCGCACGCCCATAACCTTTATGTCTTCCCCTATTTCTGGATGTTCCCTTTTGATTTCTTCAGAGTTGAGAAACCTCTCTGCCTCAAAGACTGCCTTCTCGAGGCTGTCAAGGGGTGCATAGCCTACACCAAAGGATGTGTCGTTTGCCAGAGGCACCTCACCCCTTTTCTGAAACCTTTCAAAGAGCTCCACCAGGTCCTTGCTTCCAGGCTTTATCTTGGTATGGATTACCACATGCCTTTCCACATCAAGGTTCTTTATATTTTCACTCAGCCACTTTTTTGCACTCTCAACCGCAAGCTCGTGGGCATCAAGCCTTTTGCTGTCCTTTTCCAGTATGGCTCTTCCCACAAGGTATATTTCTATGGGCTCTATAACCTCACCACCGCCAAACTCCGCCTTCGCCACTCCACCCACGAGAAGAGCCTTGTCCACGTTGTGATGCATGACAGCACCGTATTCCTTCATATACCACAGACAGAGCTCTCTTGAGAGATTCTCTGCAAGGTAGTCGCATATGGTATCAGGGTGTCCGGTGCCCTTACGCTCCACTATTTCTGCATCAAGCTCATAAACGGGTTTAAAAGTCATGGGTGTTATCACTATGTTTGCCACCTGTTACCTCCTTGGGAAGTTCTGAATAGAGAAAGTATAACACAGACCTTTACTGCAGTCTTCTTGCGGTATAGTCTTGACAGACTATTAGAATATGCTTATAATTGAATATATGATAAAAATCATCAAAGGAGGTGAATCATGAAAAAGGCGGTGCTTGCCCTTGCAATTGGTGCTCTCACATTTGGTGGAACGGTATTTTCCTACGACAAGGAGCTTGCCAGACGCTTTAACGGTATGTTTTCTCAGATGACTCCAGAAGTTATAAAGCAGAGACCCTGCCAGATAACCACACAGCAACTCCTCCAGATGATACAGAAAGGTGAAGACTTTGTGATTCTTGACGTGAGGACGCCTGCGGAGATGGCGGTCGTTGGTCCAACTTGGAAAAATACCCTCTACATACCAATGCATGAACTCTTCAAGGAAGAGAACCTCAACAGGCTTCCAAAAGACAAAAAGATAGTGGTGGTGTGCCACACCGGAGACAGGGCTGCAGCGGTTGTTACCGCTCTGAGAGCCCTTGGCTTTGACAAAGCCTTTCAGTTCAGAGGCGGCATGACAGAGCTTGCAAAGGAAGTGGGAAGAGCGGCTACTGAATACGTGAAGTAATCTCCTCTGGGGGCTACGCCCCCTTCTGAAAACAGACTATATTTATCTTCTATGAAAACCATCTTTAACGAAGCTCTCATAAGGAAGTATGACAGACCCGGTCCAAGATACACAAGCTATCCACCTGCCACCGAATTTCACGAGGGAGTCACTGAAGAAGACTACAGGAGAATGCTCCTGCAAAGCAATCTTTCTAAAAGACCTCTGTCCCTCTACTTTCACATACCCTTCTGTGAAAGCGCCTGCTGGTTCTGTGGATGCAACGTGATAATATCCCACAGAAAGGATGTGACCAGAAGGTATCTGGATTATCTCTACAGAGAAATGGACATGCTTAAGGGTTATCTTGACTCCTCAAGGCCGGTAGTTCAGCTTCACTGGGGCGGAGGGACTCCAAACTTTCTGAGCAACGAAGAGATAAGGGAGTTTTTTGGAAAGATAAGGGAAGTTTTTAACATATCTGTAGATGCAGAAATAAGCGTGGAAATAGACCCCAGATACCTCTCCCATGGTCAGCTGGAGACTCTGAGAGATGTAGGATTTAACCGCATAAGCATGGGCCTTCAGGACCTTGACCCTGATGTTCAGAAAGCCATAAACCGCATACAGCCTTACGAACTCATGGAAAGGGTAATGAGAGACCTCAGAAGCCTTGGCTTCAAGAGCATCAACATAGACCTCATATACGGGCTTCCCTATCAGACCCCAGAAAAGTTCAGAAAAACCATAGAACAGACCATAGCCCTTGACCCTGACAGGGTTGCAGTCTTTAACTTTGCCTACGTGCCATGGCTCAAGCCTCTTCAGAGGAAAATTGACCCATCAACCCTCCCCCCACCGGAGGACAAGCTCACCATACTGGAGATGACCATAGATATGTTTCAGAGGGCGGGCTATGTCTTCATAGGTATGGACCACTTTGCCAAGCCAGAGGACGAGCTTGCTCAGGCTCAGAGAGAAGGAAGCCTCTGGAGAAACTTTCAGGGCTATACCACAAAAAAGGGTGTGGACCTTATAGGCATAGGTGCCACCTCTATAGGCATGCTTCACGAGGGTTATTTCCAGAATTACAAGACCATAAGGGAATACTACCTTGCCCTTGATGCTGAAAAACTTCCCATCATGAGGGGCTGCCTTCTCACTCAGGAGGATATGATAAGGCGTGAGGTTATAATGGACCTTATGTGCAACTTCCAGTGCAGTTTTGAAAGGATAGAGTCCATCTTTGGCATAGACTTTGAACAGCACTTCTCCTCAGAGCTTGAGGAGCTGCAGGACATGGAGAGAGATGGTCTTCTAAAGGTAGAAGACAGAAATATAAAAGTTCTGCCAGAGGGCAGACTTCTCATAAGGAACATAGCCATGGTCTTTGACCAGTATGTGAAGGCAAAGAAGGAGCAGAGATTTTCAAGAACCATATGAGGGGTGAGCTTCTTAGCGTAGAGAGAGTTTCAAAAGCCTTTACCACTGGCCTTTTTTCCAGGAGGTCTGTATGGGCTGTGAGAGAGGTGAGCTTCTATGTGAAGGCAGGGGAGATATTTTCCCTTGTGGGAGAATCTGGTTCTGGCAAGAGCACCATAGGTAAGATAATCCTAAGGTTGGAAAAGCCAAGCTCTGGAAGAGTCCTCTTTGAAGGTCAGGACCCCTTTAGTATGGGTAAGAAATACACAAGGTTTGTATCCGTGGTATTTCAGGACCCGAGAAGCTCTCTTAACCCACGCATGAAGGTCAGAGACATTGTAGAAGAACCTCTGCTGGTGCATGGCGAAAGGGACAGAAAGGAAAGGGTCCTGGAGGCTCTGAGGATGGCAGGGCTTGAGGAGGGTTTTATGAATAGAAAGCCTGAGGAGCTCTCCGGGGGTCAGAGGCAGAGGGTTGCCATAGCAAGGGCAATAGTCCTCAAACCCAGATTAATTGTTGCAGATGAGCCCACTTCATCCCTTGATATGAGCTACAGGGCAGGCATACTGGAGCTCTTCCTCAGGCTAAGAGAAGAAGGGATAAGCACACTGCTCATAACCCACGACATAAGGGCAGTTGAGGCAGTATCCGACAGGGTTGGTGTTCTTTACAAGGGAAAGCTGATGGAGGTTGGTCCCTCAAGAGAAGTTCTCAAAGCTCCTCTACACCCCTATACGCAATACCTTATAAGCACCATGCCTGTTAGACATCCCTCTGAGAGAAGGGAGAAAACTGAGGACCTTTCCTCTGATGATTTTGAAGCACTGTGCCCTTTCTTTCCTCAGTGCAGGCACAGGTTAAAGGAGTGTGAGGATGGGGTCAAGGAGGTAAGCCTGAATGGACGCATCGTCTCCTGCAATCTATACTGAAATTCTCATATTCCTGTCTTTGCTCTTAATGTCAGGTTTTTTCAGCTCTTCCGAGGTTGTTTTCTTTGGGGCAAACAGATACCTGCTCAAATTGAGGGAAAGGAGGAGAATATACAGGGCTCTTCTCAGGCTGCTTTCAAAGCCCAGAGAAGTCCTGCTTACCATACTGCTGGGGAACGAGCTTGTGAACATACTTATCTCTTCTTACGGGACAAAGCTCTTTGTGGATTTCATGGGTCCCAAGGGTGCAGGATTTGCCGTTGTCTTTTCGAGCCTGCTCATATTCGTGTTTGGTGAGGTGATTCCAAAAAACACAGTTCTTCCCTTCACCACAAGGCTCGCACCCTTCTATTACATACCCTTTGTTTTAATCCACGGACTGATGCGGCCAGTTCGTATGGCTTTTACAGGACCAGTGAGCAGGCTTACGGGGCTTTTTGATGTGGAAGAGAAAAGCAAGGAGGCAGGGGAGATTTTTATGGAAATACTTGAAACTGGGGTTTCCCTTGGCTATTTTGATAAAAAGGACGTGGAAACAGTGGAAAGAGCGATGAGCCTCAAAGACACTACAGTAAAAGAAATAATGACGCCCAAACCAGATATATTCATGCTGCCTGAAGAAGTTACCCTGGAGGAGGTTCTTGATGAAATAATTCAGAAAAAACACAGCAAAATACCCCTTTTCTCAAAGAGCCCTGATAATATGGTGGGAATACTATACATTAAAGACATAGTGCCCCTGTCTAAAAATCTTAAGAGGCCTCTCGGGGATTTTAAAAGGGATGCTCTCTTTGTGCCGGAGATACTCAGCATAACAGACCTGATAAAAGAGATGAGAAGTCAGGGAACGCAGACCGCCCTGGTGGTGGGAGAGCACGGAGAAATCTCCGGTCTTGTGAGCGTCTACGATATCATGAAATACCTTTTTGGTGATGTGCCAGAGAGCTGGGAGGAAGACATAGTCAGGGTTTCAAAGGATACTTACATAGTAAGCGGTTGGGTTGATGTGGAGACAGCTGCGAGAAGGATAGGCTTTAGCCTTCCAGAAGATTACGAATACGATACAATAGGTGGTTTTGTGATGGCAAGGCTTTCAAAGGTGCCTGAGGAAGGAGACCAGTTCTTTCACGATGGTTTCAAGTTTGTTGTGGATAAAATGGAGGGCAACAGGATACTGAGCCTTTTTATTACGGCAAAGGCGGAGGAAAAATCGTGAAGGAAAAGGCTATCAGGGTCATAACCCAGCCAAAGACAAGCCTGCTTCTGAAGATAGAAAACAGCCTTGACCTGCTTTTAAAGACGTCAGAGGAGCTTCTGCAGGAGCTGGAGTTAAAGCAGGAAGAGTTGCCCCACATAAAGCTCACCCTCAGAACAAAGCCAAGATGGTTCTACAGGGAATACACGGAGCCCCAGCCCACTCTTACCCAGAGTGAAATAAGCAGGGTTGAGCAGCAGGTCCGATACGAGTTTGACGGCACTGACCTTGAGATAGCCCTTGAGATACTGTCTGGTTTGAACCACAAGGGCTTTTTCTCCGGAAAGATTGAGGAAATAGCCGGGTTCTATGGCGTGAGCCCTGATTATGTGGAGGATATAAGAGAGTTCATCATGAGAGAAATAGAGCCTCTGGGAGTTGCCAGCAAGAATCTTGAGGAGTTTATTCTGTTGCAGCTTGAAGAGCTGTATCCTGGCGAAGACAGTCTTCACAGGGAAGTTATACAGGTTTTCAGGGGAGGGAGCAAAGATACAAGAGCAAGGGAGGTGCTGTCCAGGCTGAAACTGAGTCCCTTTGAGGGTGGTGAGGCTGTATACAGAGGTGGTAGCGTAGATGTAGTATTTGAGCATGATGGAAGCCAGTGGTATGTTTTCCTTATGGAGGATTTCTGGGACGTGGAGGCAACGGGGAGCCTGAAGCCTTTGGCCTTTATACTGGAGGTTAGAAGAAGGGTGCTTCGCACAGCAGGCGAGCTTATTCTGGAAAGGCAGGCAGGCTTCATGCTGGGTAAGGAGCCACTAAAAAGTCTTACCCTGAGCGAGGTGGCCGGCAAGGCAGAGGTGAGCCTGTCAACGGTGAGCAGGGTTGTAAGCAGAAAATATGCAAGAACACCCGTGGGCATATTTCCCTTAAGGTCCTTTTTCCTCAGGGAAACGAAGGAAGGTCTGAGCAGGGAAGAGATACTCAGGGCACTCAAAGAAATTCTGCAGTCTGAAAAAAGCCATCTTTCTGATGAAGAATTGTCAAAAATCCTCAGAGAGCGGGGCATAAAGATAGCAAGAAGGACAGTAAACAAATACAGAAGAATGCTTGAGGGAAAAGCATGAAGAGAATACAGAGGGTTCAGGAGCTCCTCAAAAAATACAGGCTTGACGCCTTTCTCTTTAGCTCACAGCCCAGCGTCTTTTATCTGTCTGGCTTCAGGTCCAGCCACGCCTACATAATAGTCACGAGAGACTCCCACCATCTTCTTACTGATGGAAGATACTATGAAAAGGCCAGGTCTGCTCTGAAGGGCTGGGATGTGGTGCTCATAAGAGAAAATGCCATAAAAGTCATAAAGGGCTTTCTGAAAAAGCTTGGTGTCTTCAGAGTTGGCTATGAAGAGGACAGGGTAAGCTGTGAATTCAGAAAGAGCCTGAAGGGTAGCTTTGCATGGGTTGGAATCGCCAGCTTTCTGAAAGATTTGAGGATGATAAAGGATGAGGAGGAGCTGAGCACCATGAGAGAGGGTGTGAGGATAAGCGACAGGGTTTATAAAAGGCTTCTTGAGAATATACAGGAAGGCATGACTGAGCTTGAGCTCAGGTCTTATCTTGTGGAGCAGTTTTTCAGGGAAGGTGCCAGTGGTGAAAGCTTTCCTGCCATAGTAGCGAGCGGAGAAGGCTCAGCCATACCTCACTATGAGACATCTCAGAGGTCTATAAAATACGGTGAACCTCTTCTGATAGATATGGGCCTCGTGTGGAAAGGCTATTGCACTGATTTTACCAGAACTGTTTTCCTGGGAAAGGCAAACAGTGAATTCAGAAGAGTTTATCAGATCGTGCGAGATGCTCACCTTTTTGCCCTTGATAAAGTAAGGGTAGGGAAGAAGCTGGGTGAGGTTGATAGAGTCGCAAGAGAATACATAAGAAAGAAGGGTTTTGGTAAGTTTTTCAACCATTCGCTTGGTCATGGTGTGGGTGTAGAAATACATGAGTTTCCCAGAGTTTACTATAAAGGCAAGGATAAGGATGTAACAATAAAAGAAGGTATGGTATTCACCATAGAGCCAGGTATATACCTTCCCGGAAGATTTGGAGTCAGACTTGAAAACATAGTGGTAGTCAACAGAGGTGTGGGAGAACCCCTTTCAAAAATCTCCCTTGACTTAGTGGAATTGTAAAGTTATAATTATACATCTGCTACGCGGGGTGGAGCAGCTTGGTAGCTCGTCGGGCTCATAACCCGAAGGTCGGAGGTTCAAATCCTCCCCCCGCAAGTTAAAACTGTCTTAGGGGAAAGTCTTTAAGTCTTTTGTCCCTTTTCTCCTTGAGGAGTCTGAGCAGGACAAGGGCTGTCATGTAGGCATCTTCAAGGGCATTGTGCTGGGTTGATAGGGGCAATCTGTATTCTCTGAGGAGCTCCTCAAGGCTCGGCACCTTGCCTCTGTGTTCCACCATGTCCAGCAGGTCAAGGGCATAGACTTTCAGGGAGGCTTTGCATTCTTCTCTGACCAGCTTTTTGAGCATGGCCATATCAATATTTACAAAGTACCCCGCCAGGACACAGCCTCTGGCATATTCCAGAAATTCCATACACACTTCTCTCCTTTCCCTTGCCTTGCTCAGGCTATCCGGCGTTATGCCATGCACCCTTATTGAGTCCTCATATTCCCTTGTGGGTTTCAAAAGGGCATAAAAGCTCCTGCTCAGGTCAATTTTGAGATTCTCTATCTTCACAGCACCAAGGCTTATTGCCTCATCCTTTCTCAGGTCAAGACCAGTGGTTTCTGTATCAAAAACCGCAAAACATGTGTTTTCAGGCTTAGCCTCTTTGTCTATATGCCAGCCCAGCTCTTCTCGCCTTATTTTTTCTGAGAGTCCATCTATGAGCCACCTAATCATTCAAAATACCTCAGGCTGTATCTTTCGTACAGGAACTCCTGAAATTCCTTTATTATTCTGAATACATCCTTCAGAGTTCCTTTTTCGGCCTTTGAAAGTCTGTCTGGATTTATGTAGTTGTCCGGGTCTTTACCTTCCTTCATCTTCTGTGCCTGAGACCTGAACCTGAGGGCAAGCAAGAACCTGTAGGCTTCTTTTAGGTCTTTTGCATAGTCCTCTGAGATTGCTCCTGCCTTACTCAGCTCTTCTATGCGTTCAAAGGTGTTCTGCTGAGCTATTCCCTTTTCAAGGGCAAGGGCTCTAACTCCCTGAGTTATGGGGAATATGCCACCCTTTTTTATGTCTATTTCTCCCCTGTGTTCACCACTTCTTTCCACCACAAAGTCCCTGAAAAAGCCTATAGGTGGCTTGAACCTTACCGCATCCACGGCAAGAAAGGGAATAAAGCCCGGGTTTTTCTCTATGCTCTTTCTTACATGCTCCCAGAGCTTCTGAACCAGTGTCTGGTCTCCAAAGACGTTCCTGAAGTCAAAGAAAATGGCTATGTTAAGTATGTTTTCTGGCTTTGGTTTTTCAATCCAGTCTGACACAGCCTGTTCCCACTCCTTTGAAGACCTTCTCCAGAAGGGGTTTGAGACCATAACGTTGCCAGGACAGGGAGGAAAACCTATTTCAAGAAGCACCTTTATGTATTCCTTTGAAAATCTTTCAAAGTATACCTTTGGCTCAAAGTCAAGAAGAGGATAATCCTGGTAAATGAGGGCGTTATCCTGGTCTGTCTTGAGGCTTTGCTCTCTTCTTCCTTCACTTCCCAGAACCATTATGCTGAAGGGCACCACAGGCTCTTCACCCAGTCTGCTCAGGGCTACATAAACTGCCCTTTTCATAAAGCGGTCGTTTATCTCCGATATGTATTCCCCCAGTCTTTCAGGGTCAGTGCCATGAAATACAAGCTCCAGCACCTGTTCCTTTACGAGACCATAAAGGTATCTGAGGTCTTCTACCGTCTTTGCCTTGTCTATCTCCTTTATCAGAAGAACTGCGTTCTTGCTTTCGTAGGCTATTATGTCCCTGTCTTCAAGAAGCCCTACAGGCTTGTTTTCTCTCGTTATGAGCAGCTTCCTTATGCCGTGCCTTGCCATAAGCACCATAGCATCATAAAGGGTTTTGTTGCTCTCTAAAGAAATCACAGGAAAGGTGGCCACATCCCTGAGTTTTACCTCCTCAGGTCTTAGTCCCTTAGCCAGAACCCTTTTGAGCACATCCCTTTCGGTCAGAATACCAAAAGCCTCAGGCAGCCTTACCAGGACACAGGTGCTGTCCCTCGCAACCATTTCCTTTACCGCATCTTCAACGGTCAGGGAGCCATCAAGCACCAGCAGTGGTCTGAGATTTATATCCTCAAGTCGCACCTCCATGTGCCTCTCTACGGTGGAAGTAGCCTTTTTTGAACTGGTCAGTAGTCTTTTTGCCAGCTTCTGAGTAAAGTATTCTCTGAAACCTTCATGGTCCCCCATGAGAGAGTTGAAGAGTTTTCTATTCAGCAAGAATACCACGCTGTCTTCTACAGCCTTTGCAGTAGAACTTGGCGGTGATTTGCTCATAAGTGATATGTAGCCAAAGGTTTCCCCCTCATGCAGGTATTCCACTGGCTGTCCTTCTCTTTCAAGAAGCACGCTGCCGCTCCTTAGTATGTGGAGAAATTCAAGAGGTTTTGAGCCCTCCTCAAAGATAACTTCACCCTTTCTAAAATACTCTACCAGCAGGTTGTGGGCAACGGTTCTTATTTGCTTTTCACTCAGAAGATTAAAGGGTTCTACCTCTGACAGAAATCTCTCCGCATCCAGCATCAGAATAATTTTACGACCGCATACCTGAGAATAAATAGAGTCAGAACTATCGCAAGCGTATGACAGCAAGGCAAAAAGGACCTATATAGTTTGTATATAGGCTCTGTTGGCACATAGAGCATGTTATAAAAGAAGTTTCTTCTGTCTGTGGTAAAAAAGGAAAGGGCGGCCCGCCCGAGGACGAGCCACATATAAAAGGCAAGGCTGTAGTTTAACACCTGCTCTATCATTCCTCTTCGCCAGCCTTTACTGCACCCTTTGGATAACGTATGTGGTCCACAAACTCCTGAACCTGTTGAGGTGGTGGGGGTGTTAGCCTTGAGACTATAAGGGCCACTATGAAGTTAAGGGGCATACCAAATATGCCTGCGGCTATGGGCTTTATGCCAAAAAGCTCCACACCTTGGAAACGGCTAAGATAGAGGTAAATCATAGTAACGCCAAGCCCCACTATTATGCCGGCTACAGCTCCTTGCTTGTTCATCCTCTTGTCCCATATGCCAAGCACCAAGGCGGGGAACAAGGAGGCACCAGCCAAAGAGAAAGCCCAAGCCACAAGCTCCACTATTATGGCAAGCCTAAAGCTTGCCACATAAGCACCTATCAAAGCCACAACAAGAAGCAAAGCCTTTCCAATTTTCACCCTTGTGGAAGGAGAGAGGTTAGGATTGATGATCTTGTAATACAGGTCGTGGGATATGGCGTTGGAGATGGTTATGAGAAGGCCGTCCGCTGTGGATAGGGCTGCGGCCAAACCACCAGCTGCCACAAAGCCCGCTATCACGTAAGGAAGCCCAGCTATCTCTGGCGTTGCAAGCACTATCATATCGGGATGTATGGAGATCTCCGCAAACTGCACAATACCATCGCCGTTTAGGTCCTTTATGCTTATAAGGTTTACCTTTGCCCACTTTTGTACCCAGTCTGGAAGCTCACTGAAGGCTTTGCCCACAAGGTTTAGCATCTCATACCTACCAAAGGCTGCATAGGCAGGTGCGGTTATATAGAGAAGAAGTATGAAAAAGAGCGCCCATCCTGCAGATGTTCTCGCCTCCCTCACGGTGGGTGTAGTGTAGAACCTCATTATGACGTGGGGAAGTCCTGCGGTTCCAAGCATGAGCATAAGGGTGAGTGCGAGGAAGTTTGCCATGCCCTTGGCGTCAGAGGGGGGTGCCACATAGGATTTGGGAGGCTTGGAGGCTTCCTGAGCCTTTTTCATGGCATCGGTCCACTTTTCCTTTGCTTCCTCTGGGGACTTGGGGTATTCTTTGAGCTGTTTCTCTACTTCAGCCCTCTTGGGGTCATCCGCCGGCATGGCTTTCAGCTTTTCCTCAAGCTCCTTTTTACCCTGCTCCCAGCTCTGAGGCAGTGCCGCTATCTTTGCCTTTAGGTCTTCTGCCCTCTTTTTGTGTATATCCCTTACTTCCTGCTCTTTTGGGTCATCCTTGAGCTGTGCAAACCTCTGCTCTATGCCCTGAAGGGCAAAGCCGTAAGAGACCTGAGATATGGGATTGCCCGTGTATTTGTAAGAGAGCACTGTAACGGGTATAAGGTATGCGATTATGAGCACTATATACTGAGCAACCTGCGTCCAGGTTACCGCCTTCATACCTCCCAGGAAAGAACATACCAGTATGCCCGCAAGACCCACAAAGACGCCTACTTCAAAGGGAAGTCCAAGAAGCCTGCTGGCTATTATACCCACGCCCGTTATCTGAGCCACAAGGTATGTAAAGGACACTATTAGGGTTGCCACTATCCCTACAAACCTTGGAAACTTCCCACCATATCTGGCATCAAGAAAGTCTGGTATGGTGTAGGCACCGAACTTTCTCAAATAAGGTGCGATGAGAACCCCGAGGAGCACATAACCACCCGTCCATCCCATTATGAAGGCAAGTCCGTTATAACCCTGAAGGGCAAGAGCACCGGCCATGCCTATAAAGGATGCTGCGGACATCCAGTCGGCCGCCGTTGCCATTCCGTTAAAGATCGCAGGAACCCTCCTTCCTGCTACGTAGTATTCGGCCACCTGTCCCGTTCTTGATATGATTCCGATGGCCGCATAGACCGCTATGGTTCCAAAAAGGAACACATAACCTATGAAGGTAGGAGAAAGTCCAAGGGTCTTTTCTCCTATGTAGAGGAGAATAAGGAGAGCTATAAGACCGCCCGTATAAATGGCGTAGACTTTTCTCAACCTCTCTGCAAAGCTCCTGTCCACCATCTTACTCCTCCTCTACTCCGTATTTTCTGTCCACCTTATCCATGCTTTTTGCATAAAAAATGATAAGAAGAAGAAAAACGATGAGTGCACCCTGAGAACCCATGTAATAGCCCAGTGGAAAGCCAAAGATAACCACCTTGTTGAGCCAGCCCGATATCAGGGCAGCACCGTAAGAGACAAGAGCCCATATGAGGAGAACCAGAATCATAAGGTTTCGATTCTCCCGCCAGTAGCTTTCCAGCTGCTCTTTTGACAGCATGGTTTTACCTCCTTCCAAAAGTTTGTGATTTATTTTACAAGTTTTTTATTTTGTGTCAAGAGTATGGTGTTTTTAGCATATATTTATGTCTCTTTTTCAAAAACATATGATAAAAGTCGTAAGATTTTGACCGGATTGATAAATAATTTAAACTACAAGTGCAGGTTTTAAATCCATGTTTTCCGTAATACAATCTGGGTTATACTTTTTTAAACAAATCAGCCGAGGAGGTTTTAACATGGAAGTAAGAGAAGAGGTTCACCTGAAGGTAGAGGAGAAATACAGCCCACCAGCCCATGTGGTTGAGAAGGCATGGGTAAAAGACTACGAAGGCCTCTATCAGGAATCTATCAGGGACAGGGAAGGCTTCTGGGCAAAGATGGCTGAAGAACTCCACTGGTTCAAAAAGTGGGACAGGGTCCTTGAGTGGAACTACCCCTATGCCAAGTGGTTCGTAGGCGGGAAGACCAACATAACCTACAACTGTCTTGACAGACATGTGCAGAATGGAAAGAGAAACAAGGTGGCATACATCTTCGTGGACGAGGACGGCAGAGAAAAGAAGATTACATACGGTGAACTCCTTGAGCTTGTGAACCGCATAGCGAATGGTCTAAAGTCTCTTGGGGTTAAAAAGGGAGACAGGGTCTCCATCTACATGCCCAACACCATAGAGGCCATAGCCTGCATGCTTGCCTGCGCCAGAATTGGGGCCATACACAGTGTGGTCTTTGCTGGCTTCAGTGAGGGGGCTCTCAGGCTCAGGATTGAGGATGCCAAGGCAAAGGTGGTCCTGACCGCAAGCTACACGAAAAGAAGAGGCAAAAAGATAGACCTCTTTGCCACCGTCCAGAGGGCAATAGACGGTCTTGGGTTCGTGGACAGGGTTGTAGTGTGGGACAGGGATGGAGATGTGCTTAACGGCTCTGGTGGTCTCTTTGTCAGCTTTGATGAGCTTGTCAAAAACGGCGCACCCGATTGTGAGCCCGTGCAGATGGACGCAGAGGACCCCCTCTTTATTCTCTACACCTCTGGAACTACAGGAAAGCCCAAGGGTGTCCTTCACACAACGGGTGGCTACATGGTGGGAACCTACTTCACCACCAAGATTACCTTTGACCTTCATTACGATGACATTTACTGGTGCACTGCAGACATAGGCTGGATAACAGGACACAGCTACATAGTCTACGGTCCTCTTGCATGCGGAGCTACGTCTGTTATTACAGAGGGTGCACCCGACTACCCTGACCCGGGAAGGTGGTGGAGCTATGTGGAAAAATACAGAGTGAACATCTTCTACACGGCTCCCACCGCCATAAGGATGTTTATGAGATACGGAGAGCAGTGGCCGGCAAAGTATGACCTTTCCTCTCTGAGAATTCTTGGCTCTGTGGGAGAACCCATAAACCCAGAGGCGTGGCACTGGTATTACAAGCACATAGGCAGGGAAAACTGTGCCATAGTGGACACCTGGTGGCAGACCGAGACTGGAATGCACATGATAACCACCATACCCTCATATCCTGCAAAGCCCGGAAAGGCTGGAAAGCCCTACTTTGGCATAGAAGTGGCCGTGGTGGACAGCCAGGGTAATGAGCTCCCTCCGAACACAGTCGGAAACCTTGTAATAAAGACCCCATGGCCCTCCATGCTGAGAACCTGCTGGGGAGAGCCAGAGAGGTATGAGAAATACTGGAACACCATACCCGGCTACTATCTGGCAGGAGACCTTGCCACTTATGATGAAGAGGGTTATGTGATGATACTGGGTCGTGCGGATGATGTTCTCAACGTGGCGGGACACAGGATAGGAACTATGGAAGTAGAAAGTGCCCTCGTGGACCACCCCTCTGTGGCAGAGGCTGCAGTAATAGGAAAGCCGCATGAGATAAAGGGTGAGTCCATAAAGGCCTTTGTCATTCTGAAAAAGGGCGTGGAGCCTTCAGACCACCTAAAAGAGGAAATAAAACAGCACGTGAGGCAGATTCTGGGCGCCATAGCAGTTCCTGACGAGATAGAGTTTGTGGAAAAGCTGCCAAAGACGAGGAGCGGGAAAATCATGAGGAGGGTTCTCAAGGCTCAGGAACTCGGGCTTCCAGTGGGGGACGTCTCAACGCTGGAGGACTGAAAACTGGGGGCTTTGCCCCCTTCCATCCAAAAACAACCCTGACCCTGCAAAATCTCATATTGAAATAGTCCTTTTCTGGAATATCTTTTTAACACCAATCTTATAAGGAGGTATCTCATGCTCAGAGCGGAGTGGATAGAGAGCAGAAAAAGCTATAAGAATAAAACCCAGATGCACCTTGCCCGTCAGGGCATCATAACAGAAGAAATGCGTTATGTGGCAAAGAGAGAAGGGCTTCATCCTGAGTTTGTCCGTCAGGAGGTTGCCAGGGGCAGGATGATAATACCTGCCAACATAAACCACCTTCACCTTGAGCCCATGTGTATTGGTATAAATTCAAAGGTAAAGGTAAACGCCAACATAGGCAACTCCGGGCTTGCCAGCGACATACCCACAGAGATTGAAAAGGCAAAGGTTGCCATAAAATACGGTGCAGACACCATAATGGACCTCTCCACCGGTGAAGCCATAAGGGAAACAAGGGAGGCCATAATAGGTGTAAGCACCGTTCCGGTAGGAACTGTCCCCATATACGAAGCCCTGAGAAGGGCAAAGGGCAATGTGAAGAACATGACGGTGGACCTCATACTGGACGTTATAGAAGAACAGGCTCAGCAAGGAGTCTCCTACATGACCATACACGCAGGGGTGCTGAGGGAGTTTCTGCCCCTCGTTCAGCACAGGGTTATGGGCATAGTCTCTCGCGGTGGTGCCATTATGGCCCAGTGGATGGTGGAGCACGGAAAGCAGAACCCCCTCTACGAGCACTTTGACAAAATATGTGAGATATTCAAGAAATACGATGTGAGCTTCTCACTGGGAGATGGTCTCAGACCAGGTGCCATTGCAGATGCCAGCGACGAGGCTCAGCTTTCTGAGCTTAAAGTCCTCGGGGAGCTCACCGAAAGAGCGTGGAGACACGATGTGCAGGTTATGGTGGAAGGTCCAGGACATGTGCCCATGGACCAAATAGAGTTCAACATGAAGATTCAGCAGAAAGTCTGCCACGAGGCACCCTTTTATGTGCTGGGGCCTCTGGTGATAGACGTGGCACCAGGATACGACCACATTGCGTCAGCGATAGGCGCCGCCATGGCAGGCTGGTATGGCGCAGCCATGCTCTGCTACGTGACTCCCAAAGAGCACCTTGGGCTTCCAAACCTTGAGGATGTGAAACAAGGGGTCATAGCCTACAAGATTGCCGCTCATGCCGCAGACGTTGCCAAAAACTGGCCCGGTGCAAGGGAGTGGGACCTTGAGATGTCAAAGGCTCGCTTTGCCTTTGACTGGAACAGGCAGTTTGAGCTCGCCCTTGACCCAGATACCGCAAGAGCCTACCACGACGAGACCCTTCCTCAGGAGGGCTACAAGACTGCCAAGTTCTGCTCCATGTGCGGACCAGAGTTCTGCGCCTACAAGATATCCCAGAACGTCTCCTCCAAGATGGAAGAAGCTCTGCAGCTTGAAAACTGGCTCGCTCCATAAAATCCCTGGGGGCTTTGCCCCCTCTTAACCAAATCTTAACCAAACCTTAAAGAAATCTTAACCTTTCTGCCCTATCCTTTTACCCATGAAGCTCGCCATAGTGGAACTGCACGATGTGAGCCCCTACTACAGGGCTGAGTTTTTAGCCTCTCTTGAGCTTCTGGAGGAGGTGGGATTGCATAGATTTTCCCTCCTGGTGGTGCCCTACTTCTGGGAATGTGCACCTCTGGGAGGGGATATGGGCTTTTTAAGCCTTCTCAAAGGTCTTGATGCAGAGCTTTTGCTTCATGGCTATACGCACAGGGGCAGAAAGAGGCTTCAGCACATGCTCTGGACGGACGGGGAGGGAGAGTTTGGAGGGCTGGGACTGTCAGAAACCTATGAGAGGGTTCATGCAGGCCTGGAACTTATGGAACACTTTGGGCTAAAGACAAGGTTTTTCGTTCCGCCCGCTTGGATAGGAAACCCATATCTTGAGGACGTGCTCTATTCTCTTGGCTTTATGGGTGTGGCTTACCGCTGGCACATAAAAGACCTGAAGGCAGAAAGGGCCATAAGGTCCCCGGTCCTCACCTTCAGCAACAGGCACCTTTTTTCCTGGCTCAGCCTGAAGGTTGTCCCAAACATTGAAAAGATTTACAGCAATCATGACCTTCTCAGGCTTGCACTCCATATGGCAGATTTTAGAGATGAAAGAAAGGTAAGACTGTGGAGGGATATACTCTGCAGGATAAAAAACAGCAGGAGGTTAACCAGCTATGGGGAAATACTTGGCAAAGGCGGACCTTCACCTTCACTCAAAGGCCTCCAACCTGCCGGGGGGCTGGTTTAGCAGGCTCGTAGGATGCCCAGAGAGCTTTACAGAGCCTCTTGAGATATACAGAAGGCTAAAAGAGAGAGGCATGAGCTTTGTAACCATAACGGACCACAATACCGTAAGCGGAGTTCTTGAGATAGCTCACATGCCCGAGGTTTTCATAAGTTGCGAATATACGGTGGAGATACCTGAAGAAAGGGGTAAGGTGCACGTGCTGGTGTATGGCATTACAGAATCACAGCATCAGGACCTTCTCAGGCTCAGAGAAAACATCTACGACTTTGTCCCTTATCTCAAGTCTTATAGAATAGCCCATTCACTTGCCCATCCCCTCTACTCTGTTCAGGGCACAAGGGTGAGCAGGAGTCTTGTGGAAAAGCTTGTGCTTCTCTTTGATAACTGGGAGGTGATAAACGGAACAAGGGGTGACGGAGTCAGATACATAGAGGAGACCATAGCCCGTGCTTACGATGGATGGGACAGAATACACTATCTGGCCGAAAGGCACAGAATTGAACCTCAGAGGACAAGAGAAAGAATAGCCTTTACCGCAGGCTCTGACGACCACGGTGGTATGGATGTGGGCAGAACATGGACAGGGGTTGAGGGGGCAACCACCAGAGAAGATTTCCTGAAAGGCCTATGGGAGGGTAGAACGCAGGTGGGCACAGAAGAACTTGGCGATAAGAGGCTTCTAAATATGGTGTGTAGAGTTGGTTATGACTTTCTGAGGAGCAAAAACCATATACCCTCTGAAGTAAAGCCTATTACCGACTACCTTTTTATGCATTCAGACAATCCAGTGGTAGGTATGCTTCTGAGGAATTTTTTAAGTATAAAGGCAGAAAGGGTGGACCTCCTGAGGGAGATAGCAAAAAAGCTGCCCTCTTTTACCTTAGAGAGATTTTTGAAAAGCCCCTCACCGCAAACCATCGGGGAGCTGTGCCTGTCCCTCATGGCTCATGGCTTCCCCGCCTTTTTAAAATACGCCCAGAGAAAAGAAGAGCAGAAGATAAAGGCTCTTGGAAAGGAGTTTGGAATAGTCAACGGAAAAACACCAAAGGTTGCCTACCTTACAGATACATACCACCACATAAACGGCGTTGCAAGAAGCAATAAGCTAATAAGAGAGATAGCTCTTGAAGAAGAACTGCCCTTTACTGTGGTTATATCCAGCTCGCAGGTTATGGAGGAGGAGAACCTGGTAAACCTCCAGCCCCTTTTTGAACTGCCCACGCCCTTCTATGAAGAGTTAAGGATGGGAGTGCCCAACCTCATAGAGTTCATGGACTTTCTTGAGAGGGAGGGCTTTACTCAGGTTCACATAGCCACACCCGGACCTCTGGGTCTTATGGGCCTTCTTCTGGGTAAGCTTCTTGGTCTAAGAGTAACCTTTGCCTTCCATACGGACATACCATCTTACGCAAAAACCTACACAGGAGACTCAGAGTTGGAAGAAATGCTCTGGAAAGCCTTCCTTTTCCTCGGCAACATATCCGACAGGTTCTTTGTTCCCTCAGAACACTACAGAAAGATTTTTGTAAGCAGGGGGCTAAACTACGGCAAGATAAGCACCTTCAGGCGTGGCGTTGATACTGAGTTATTCTCCCCTGACAAGAAAAGCGACGACTTCTGGACCGAAAGGCTTGGAGTCAAAAGGCATCAGAAAGTTATCCTCTATGTAGGAAGAGTCTCAAAGGAAAAGGGTCTGGACAAATTCCTTTACGCAGCAAGATGCTTCCCTGAGGATGTTTTTGTGGTGGTGGGAGATGGTCCCTACAGGAAGGAGCTCGAAAACAAAAAGCCAAAAAACATGCACCTGGTGGGCTATATGGTGGGGGAAGAGCTTGCAAAAGCCTACGCAAGCTCTCATGTCTTTCTCTTCCCCTCTGAGACGGAGACCTATGGACAGGTGGTTCTGGAAGCGATGGCAAGCGGACTTCCAGTAATAGTTAGCTCAAGAGGTGCTTCTCACGAGCATGTGCAGGAAGGAGTGAACGGTTTTATAGCCACAAGGACAGAAGAATTCGTGGAAAAGCTCTCCCTTCTCATATCCAAAGAAGAAATGAGAAGAAACATGTCGCAGGAAGCCCTCTACTATGCAAAAAGCCTTGACATGAGAAAAACCTACATAGATTACATGTTAGCCATAGCAGGTCTCGGGAGGCTTGTCCATGAAGCTTGTTGATATAACACCTTATTTTCACAGCAGGAGCGGAGGCATAAGGAGGTATCTGCTTGAAAAAACAAAATATCTGCAGCAAAGGGGTGTGGAGCATGTGCTCATAGTTCCCGGCAGGGAGAGAAGAACATACTGCATAAATGCTACGAGAGTTTACGAACTTCCCTCCTTCCCCCTCCCCCTCACTGGAGGTTACAGGTTCTTCTCCTCTTTCTCAGAGATAAGGGAGATACTGCAGAGGGAGGAGCCTGATGTGGTGGAGCTGGGCGGAACCTACCAGCCAGTAAACCATCTCAAGTCTGAAAGATACCTGCTGAGCGTTTTCTATCACTCTGACATAAGGACTGACCTGTCCCTGCTCCCTGCTCCGGAAAGGCTCAGAAAAGCCCTTCTGGAACATACCATAAAGAAGAAGCTCTCCAGGGCAGATATGATAATTACACCCTCAAGAGTGCAGGAAGAGTTTCTTAAGGCTTCGGGGCTTGAAAATGTGGTTACGGTAAACCTTGGAGTGGACACGGATGTGTTCAACCCGTCAAAGAGAGACCCATACTTTGACAGAGCTCTGGGCATAGGTGCGGGCAAGTTTAAACTACTATACTCTGGGAGGCTTTCACCGGACAAAAACGTAGACCTTCTTCTTGAAGTTTTCCAGCACCTTGACCCTACACTTTTCCACCTTGTTGTGGCGGGGGATGGTCCTGCAAGAAAAAAGGTGGAAAAACTCACCCAGAAGCTTCCTAACCTCACTTACTTGGGATACCTTCACAGGGAGGAGGAACTTGCCAGGGTATATGCGAGCTGTGATGTTTTTGTGAGCACATCCTGCGGTGAAACCTATGGACTTGCCTTCCTTGAGGCTCAGGCATGTGGCTGTCTTCTGGTTGCCTTTGATATGGGTCTTGAAACCCAGCCCTTCAAAGAGTTTCTTGTGAGAGAGCCGACCCTGGAAGCCTTTTACGACGCAATAATTCATGCATGCAATGCCTTAAGCCTTTCCAACAGAGAAAGGCTAAGCTCCTATGTTCAGAGGCACTTTTCATGGGAATCCACCTTTGACAGGCTTCTCGGGGTTTACCGTGGAGTCCTTGCTCAGGTATAGCCAGATAGTCAACCCCTCACTTGTGCTCTACTACAGCATAAGAGTTCTCACATACGGTGTTATATTCCTCGGGCTTTTTCTGCTTCTTGTGGAAATCTTCTCCATGGAGCTCAGCTTTGAAAATCTTGTCAAGAAACTCACAATAAGGATTCTTGAACTCGTCATTCTTTATGAAATATTCAGGGCAGTGCTCGGCATATTTGAGTATCACAGGGTAAAACTTACTTTCCTTGTGGATGCCTCCATATCCTTCATGCTCAGAGAGCTTATCATAACGGTATACTCAGGAAAGCTTGATATTCATATGTCCATATCGATAGGTATCATAATGTTCATTCTGGCTCTTCTGAGGATAGTGGTAGTCAAATTTTCCCCCTCTTCAGAGACAAGGCAGGAAATACAAAAACCCTTAACAGAATCTTAACAATTCTCGGTTAAACTATTCAGCATGAAGGAGAGGATTGATAGCCTCATTCAGGAGATTGAGAGGGAGAAGGACTGCTACAGAAGGTTTCTGAGGAAAGGGGAGAGGCTCAGGAAGCGAGAAAGAGACACCTTCCTCACCGAAAAGGATAGAACCATACTGATAGAGTCCTTTGTGGTGGGTGGGCTTCTGGAAAACCTTATAACAAAGGCAGTAAACAGACTCTTTTAGAGGAGCCTCTGAAGAGTGGACAGAACCTTCTGATAGTCCCCCCTTATCCTCACTCTACCTTCAAAGATGTAGCGTAATATTCTTGAGGGTTTTTCCACGAGCCTGAGCAGGTCTCTGTAGCTAATGCTTATCACATGTCTTGCCTCTGATATTCCAGAGCTATAACGTATGCCCTCAGAGCTTATCAGAAAGTTAGCCTTTCCCGCTTCTGGGAGCTCAACTTCAAGTAAGAGTGGCTCCTGTATGTTTTTTAAAAATTCCCCGTGTGTTTCTTGAATATGATGGGCAAGGAGCTTGAGCTCCCTTACATAATCCTCAGTATTCGCTTTCAATGTGTATGACCCTTTCATCCTGAGAGAGCCTCCTGATGATATCCTCAAGAATGTCAAAAGCCCTTTCCTCTGTGGAGTATATGCCAAGAACGGCGGGGAGGAGAGGCTGGCTCATGTAAGCAACCACCTTGTAAACCAGCCTCTTCTTACCCTCTATCTCTATCTTTGCCTCCTCCACCGAAAGGGAAATGACATGGAGGGTGTTCAGATACCTTCCACTTCTTGTCCTTATAAAGTTCATCCTTCCTCTTTTTTCTCCTCTTCTTTTAGGGCTTTTTTGGCTCCTTCCACGGCACCCTCAACGGAATACCTCACAACCTTGAGAGCCTTTTCTCCTATCTCCGCCGTGGTTTTGACTATTTCCTTGCTGATATCCATAACCTTTGATAGAGCTTCAGCAGGAAGGTCTTTGAGGCTCTTTTCTTCCTCTGCCACTCCCATTTTCTTCTTGAGCTCTTCAAGCTCTGCCTTGATTCTCTCAAGCTCCTGAGCAAGGTCCCTCTTTTCTTCCATGGCTTTTCACCTCCTTTGGGGTTTTTGTAATGAATATATACCCAACAGCACGGTAGTGCCGTTGTTTATGAGGGTTGAAACAGATGGCCCGATAAGCCCCAGGGCTGAGCCTATCAGACCTATAGTATTTATAAGGCCGTTAAGCCTGTATGTGGTTTTGAGCTTCTTTACGGTGTGCTCCGCAATGTCCACCACATCCACCAGGTGCCAGAGGCTATCCCCGATGACGATGTCCGCCACCTCTATGGCTATGTCGGTTCCGCTCCTGAGGGAAATGCCCACGTCTGAGGAGGAAAGGGCTGGTGAATCGTTTACACCATCACCAACAAAGGCCACCACCCTTCCCTGTTTTTTAAGCTTTTCCACAACCTTTGCCTTCTCTGCAGGGAAAACCCTTGCGTAAAATTCTTCCAGACCAAGCTCCTTTGCCATATATCTGGCTATACCTTCGTTGTCCCCAGTGCAAAGTATGACCTTCTTACCCCTCTTTCTGAGCTCAGCAACCACATCCTTTGCCTCTTCTCTGAGTGGGTCTCTGAAGGTGAGAAGACCAACTATTTTCCTTTCCCTCACAAGATAGAGAACGGACTTCGCCTCGGAGTGAAACTTATCCACAAGGTCTCTAACTTCCTGACTTATCCTTATCCTCTTCCTTTGCATAAAACGGGTGCTTCCCAGCATGAACTTTGTTCCATTCAGCTCACCCTCTATACCCAGTCCTATGTGATACTGGGAGTTTTCTCTTGGGACAAGTTCCAGCCCCCTATCCTCTGCCAGCTTCACTATCGCCCTTGCCACCGGATGGGTTATCCTCTGTTCAAGGGAGGCGGCGTATCTGAGGGTTTCTTCTTCAGAAATCTCAAGCCCCACCACATCCTCAACCACTGGATGCCCCACCGTTAGTGTTCCCGTCTTGTCCATGACAAAGGTGTCAACCCTTGAGAGGGCTTCCAGCTTTCCACCGCTCTTTATGAGTATGCCGTAAGTGGAGGCCTGTGCCACACTGGATAGCACCGTAAGAGGCGTTGTAAGATGAATACCCGTGTGGTAGTCTATGATAAGTGTGGAGGTGAGCCTTCCCACCTGACCGCTGAGAAGGTAAGACAGCGTGCCAAGGCCAACGGTCGGCATCACAAGCCTGTTGGCGGTCTCTTCTGCCATCTTCTGTATGTTTATGGGCTCTTTTATGCTCTCCTCCACGATTTTTGCGATTTTTGCCACCACCGTTTCTTCTCCCACCTCTTCTACCCTTACGTAAAGTTTACCATCTTCAACGAAGGTGCCCGCAAAAACCTTATCGCCCACCTTTTTGTGAACCGGGTTTGACTCTCCCGTCAGGGATGCCTGGTTTACGAGAGCATCCCCTTCCTCCACTACACCGTCTGCAGGAATCTTTTCCCCGGCGTAGACAGCTATCAGGTCGCCCTTTTTAAGGTCAAGGGCCTTTATCTTTATAACCTGACCATTGCCTATAAGGAGCCATGCAGTATCCTCCTTGTAGGAGAAGAGCTTTTCAATCTTTTCATAAGCCTTTTTCTCTACCCTTTCGGAGAGGTAATCGCCAAGAGCCAGCAGGAATACCATGGTATGTGCAGAAAGTGGGTTCCCTGTGAGGCTTGCCAGCACTATGGCTGAGGAATCAAGAAAGTGAACATCAAGCTTTCTTCCTCTGAGGGAGCTTATAGCCTTTTCAAATATGGGCTTTGAGAGGAGCAGGGTCATGCCTGCGAGAAGTGGACCGGGAATTACGCCCCTCAGGAGGTATGGCAGAAAACCAGCGGTGCTCAGCATTAGCCAGCGAGATGTCCCCGTATCTTTCTTGTGAACACTCGCCCTTTCCCTTGAGAGGTCTTCAAGGAAAACATCCCTTGGTGTGTTCTCAATGTGGCTGAGAAACTCTATGAGGTCAAAGCTCTGAGGGTCATATTCAAGAATTAGTCTTCCTGAAGTTCTTGAGTAGCTTACCTTCCTTACGCCCCCAAACCTTGAAAAATAAGACTTGAGCGTTTCATCTGGATGGTGTAAATACTGAAAGAGGTATGATGTGAGCCTGAGCCTTCCAGGAGAGAGCCTTTCTACCCTGTAGGTCATTCTGTTTTGCTCTCCTGCTGAAGCTTGAGCTCAAGGGCTTTCACCATTGCCTCAATCTCTCTCTGGGTCTCTTCCAGCCTTCTCTTTTCCTTTGCCCTGTCAAGCATGTAGAAGGCAAGCACCCCAAGACCAAAGCCAAGGGCAAAACTGAAAGGACCTGAACATACTGCCTTTCCAAGTAGTGAAGTTATGTTGTTCATGTTTTCACCTCCTCACAGTCTTTCCTTTATTCTCTGCAGAATTTCTTGCTGTTTCTGGAGAACTTCAAGCTTTTTCTCCACCTCAAGCCTGTAGAGGTGCTTAGCTTCAGATACCACATCTTCCCAGAACTCCTTTCCTTCCTCAAGATTTCCCGTGAGCCACTGCTGGAAGGCTATGACCTCCTTGGTGGTGGATACAAGGAAAGGTCTTGCGTCTCTCATGAGCCTACTGAGGACCACAAGCCCTGCAATGGCACCAAAGCCATAAAGCATCATGTTGGTTGAAAGGCACCCACCTATGGTGCTTGGAATGCTGACGTTAAACATGCCTTACCTCCTTATAGCTTATTCTTTAAATATGGTATAAGAAACATACTGCAGACTGCAAAGGAAATAAGCCCCACATTCCACCCAAGAAGAGCCATGCTAAAGCCCAGCTTTACTGCAGGATGTTTCAAAAAGGGCTGAATATAAAAATGCAGGTCTTCCCTTTCCAGCTTCTGGGGTGCTCTGCCACCCTTGAGGTTTTCAATGATGTAGTGGAAAAAACTCCCTTCTCTGAACTTCACAAGAAGCGTTCTTGTGTTTTCTTTGTATTCAACCCCCTCAACCCCCTCCACCCCGTTCATGCCACGCAGAAACAGGTCCCTCTCTGCAACACTTGAGAAGTAAAGCCTTGCTTCACCTCTTCTGAGGGACACATATTCTATCATTAGGGAAGATTATAAAGTAGGATTGTTAAGATTTGGTTAAGGATAGCGGACCTCTTCGAGACCTTTTAGCATACGCTCCAGTTTCATCAGGAGATGATAAAGGGTCAGGGATGTATCCTGCATCTGCTTTACAAGGTTTTCATCGGGTTCCTTCGTGTTTATGTTCTTCCCTATCTCGTGAAACCTGCAGTGAACCTCTTCTATCTGAAGCAGCACATCCCTTATATGTTGGGGAAATTCATCTATTCTAGGCATTACGTCTCTGTAGAAGGTCTGCCCAAAGGCACAGCAGTTCTCTTTTGTATCCCTGCAACACTCCTTATGGTTAAAGTCTTTTCTATTTTCTATGGCCCTCTTAAGCCTCTTCAGATAAAGCTCATGCTGTGCCAGATAAAACCTCACATCTATCACAGTGCTCGCTCCAGCCCGCATTAAATTATAACAAACAAGCAGTGTTAAAATTTTCTGCATGTTTAAAATCGTAGTTCCCGCCAGCACCAGCAACTTTGGCTCTGGCTTTGATACCTTTGGGCTTGCACTAAGCCTCTATAACGACTTCATGGTGGAATTTTCAGAGGAATACTCGGTTGAAATTGAGAGCGAAGGTGGCCATCTGCCGAGGGACAGAAACAATCTCTTTATAAAGGCATACGCAAGGGCATGTCAGCTGTCAGGAATACCAGAAAAACCCATAAGGCTCAAACAGTTAAACAGGGTGCCCACCGCAAGGGGTCTTGGTTCATCAGCCACCGCCATAGTAGGAGGCATTTCTGCCTTTGAAGTTCTCCACCATGTAAAGTTAAGCCTTGAGGATAAACTCAGGATTGCCTTTGAGTTTGAGCCTCATCCTGATAACCTGCTTCCTGCTCTTCTTGGGGGCTTCGTGGTGTGTGCAGGCTCTGAGGAAGGGGTGAAGTTTCTCAGGCTTGACTTTCCTGAGGAGCTAAAGGTTGTGGTCTGCATTCCCCATTTTGAGCTCTCCACTCAGAAGGCAAGGGAGGTGTTAAAGAGGGAGGTTTCTCTGAAAGATGCAGTCTTTAACCTTCAGAGGTCTGCCCTCTTTGTGGGGGCGTTGCTTTCTGGCAGGTTTGACCTCCTGAGGGAAGCGGTAAAAGACAGGCTTCATCAACCCCACAGGGCTGAGCTCATACCCGGGTTCTGGAAAGTCATGGAAAGTGCCTATTCTGCAGGTGCGGTGGCCCTTTTCCTGAGCGGTGCAGGACCCTCCATAGCGGGTCTAT
Source organism: Aquificaceae bacterium (assembly GCA_037481935.1). NCBI lineage: Bacteria > Pseudomonadati > Aquificota > Aquificia > Aquificales > Aquificaceae > Aquificaceae bacterium. The sequence goes on from JBBFKQ010000002.1 coordinate 84,188, forward strand.
GTCTTAAAAACTGCGATGGGGTGGGAAAAGCTATGGTGGAAGCCTTCAGAGAAAGGGGAATAAGCTCAACATACATGGTGCTCTCTTCATCTCGGGAGGGTGTAAGGGTTGAAAATCCTGACCCTTGATGTGGGGAACACATCGGTGGACGCCTGCCTTTTTGAGGGCACTCTCTCCTACCTTGGAAAGTTTAGACATACAGACCTTCCCAGAGTTGAAGCGGACATGGTGCTCGTGTCCTCTGTCAGACCTTCTGCCAATGCCCTTGTGAAAGAAGTCTATCCGGAGGCAAAGTTCATAAAGGCGGAGCATGTGCCCGTCAGGACTGCCTTTGAGGGAAAGGAAAGGGTGGGCGTTGACAGGCTTCTCAACCTCTTTGGTGCTGTAAGGCTATACGGTGAAAACGTGGTGGTCGCCAGCCTTGGGACTGCTCTTGTGGTTGACCTTGCGGTGGATGGCGTCTTTCAGGGTGGCTTTATAACCCTCGGGATTGGCTCTGGGCTTGAGTGCCTGTCCCAAAGGGCAGAGCTAATACCACCTCTGACCTTCAAAAGGGTTCACCCAGACATAGGCACGGATACGGAAAGCGCCATCCTTGGAGGCTTCATAAAGCAGAGCATGCACTTTTTGAGGGGATGCCTCAGCGAATGGCAGGAGCTTTATGGCAGAAGCCTCAGGCTGGTGATAACGGGTGGCGATGGCTGGCTTTTTGAGGAAGTGGGCGTTTACGACCCCCTTCTCATTCACAGGGCTATGCTTCTTCTCTATAGCCCTTTACAAACTCTATAGCCTCCTCCTTTGTCCTTACCCTCCCATCCAGCTGTGCCTCCTCGAGAGCCTTCTTTATCCTCCCGACCTGTGGTCCCGGCTCAATGCCCAGAAGCTCCATTATCTCCCTGCCGTCAAGGAGAGCTTTTACTGGCATCCTTGAGAGTCTGACTCTTCTGAAGCTTACAAGGTCATGGATTGTCTCAAGAAGTCTCTTTATTTCCACCTCCTCATCACCGCTCCCGAGGGCGTCCGCAATGGCGTGAAGGAAAAGGTGGGGTGCTATATCTCCACACTCTCTCCAGAAGTTTGCCCTTCCTCTATCGGTGAGCTGACCCTTAAAGAGAGACTCTCTTAGGTAGAAGGGTCTGAGGTGTTCCCTTACAAGCTTTGCTACAAACTCTGTGGCATGTTCCCCCCACCTGTAGGTTTTCCCGTATTCTCTTACCATGTCCGCACCCAGCTTATCGTGGTTGTAGAAGGTGACCTTGCCCTCTCTCACCTCAAAGGTATGGGGCTTTGCAAGGTCATGAAAGAGGGCTGAAAGCTTGAGAAGCTCAAGGTCAGAAAACTCACCGAGCACCTCCATCCTTCCAAAGTCCTCAAGAAGCTCTGCAGGCAGATACCTGTCCCGTTCTTCTATAACCCTCTCCAAGAACTCCAGCACCTTAAAGACATGCTCCTCAAGGGGATAAACATGATGCTCACCCTGGTCCTTTACCTCCTTCCAGCGGGCTGTGTCTGGAAAAAGCGTCTGCAGGACGCCGTGCGCGTATAGCTCCCTGAGAACTCTGTAGCTGCCGGAAGCTCTCAGAACCTTAAAGAGCTCAAGGGTAATCCTCTCCGCCGGAGCCCTCCTGAGCAGATGCCCCTTTTCCCTCACAAAGCGGTAAAAATCCTCCGTGAGCTCCAGCCCTTTTTCTACCGCAAGGCGAAAGCCCCTGAGGATCCTGACCGGGTCTTCTTCGAGGTTTTTCAGAAATACGGGTCTCAAAAGCCCTCGCTCCAGGTCCTCCACGCCATGGGCGGGGTCGTAAATCAGAGTTTGCTTTGCTCCAATGCTGAGCACATCGTCAATACTCACTGCCATGGCGTTGGCGGTAAAGTCCCTCGAGAGCAGGTCTTCCACCAGAGCCTTCTCCACATCTCTACCCTTTATCTGGGCAAAGTCAAACCTGTATTTGTAGGGACCAAGCCTGAGAACCACAGTCGCTATGGTGGGTCTCTTTATGAAGAGCCCCTTCTTCTCAAACTCAAAGTAAGAACCGCCTATTCTCTCCGCCAGCCTTTTTGCGGTCTCTCTGGGGTCGCAGGTCACAAGAAGGTCCACATCTATATGGTATCCCACAGACTCTCCCAGAAGCCTGTCTCTAACCCACCCACCCACTATAAAACAGAGTGCTTCCCTTGGAAGAACCCTTGCAATATCGTCAAAGTAAGTCATGTAAAAGTTGAGCCCGTGGGCTGTGTGTTTTATGCCCTTCTCAAAGAGGACATCCATGGGACTTAAATATATGCAGTCTTCTTCTTAACGAAAACTTAACACTCTGGGGGTAAACTCATAGACAAAGGAGGAAAGCCATGGAGCTTTTCAAAAATCCTCAGGGACTTCTGGAAATTGTGACGGAGCAGGTGGGTCTTATCGGTGGGGAGATGGCCGGAAAAACCTTCCGCAGGCTTGTGGAAGAGCTCAATGGGACAGACCCGCTCGTAGCCATAGAGAGAAGCATCTCATACATCTTTGACCGGGCTGGAAGCGTGCTTATGGGACATATAGGCAGGAGGGTTGCCCTTGAATCTCAGGCTCTTCACAACTTCTTCGGGCTTCCTACCAATGACTACAGGCTCAGCATGGAACTGAAATATCCCATAATTGACACTTTGAAAAACAATGGTATAGAGCCCACGAGAGGAATGCTGTGCTCTCTCTGCAAAGGTTACATGCAGGGGACTGCAGAAAGGATAAACCTTGGCAATCTCAGGGAGGTAGTTCACAGGGAGGGCGTATGCCAGTTTTTCTTTGGAGGTGAAGAAAATGGACCTGCTGGACTACAGCCTGAGCCAGCAAGAGCTGGAGGAAATAACTAATAGGCTTCAGGATTTTAAAAACTCCCTTTTTCTTGAGCTTGTGGTGCTTATGGACGATGGGGGGAGGCTTGTGAGCTATGCACCCTACGTGGATACTCTAAAACCCATGGTTCAGCGGGTCGCCATCGTAGGTGCGGCGGTTGTGGGTGCGGTGGACCAGCTTGAGCATGTGATATCTTCCAAGAGAAACATGTATTTCTCTGGAGTAGACAAGAACATGTATGTGCACGTGATAGACCAAAAGTTTCTGCTTGCATCGGTCTTTAATCATAAGGTTCCTCTCGGAAGCGTCAAGCTCATGAAAGAAAGACTGTCAAGAGAGATAGGGGAAATACTTAAAAGGGCGAGAAGCAGAAACCAGAAAAAGGTGGTAAGGTTTGAGGACCTTGCTATATGAACCTGCGCATACTTTACCACGGACTTGGTATGGCGGGCAAAACCACAAACCTTGAAAAGCTCAGGGAAATATATGCCTCCTTTGTAAATGACAGGCTTCATCAGCAGACCACCGAAGGCAGGACCGTTTACCTTGACATACTCGCTCTTAACCTCAAAACAAAGACAGGTAATGAAGAGGTAGAGGTGAGCCTTTTCACCACTCCAGGACAGGAAAGGTTCAAAATTCTCAGAAAGTGGATATTTGGACATGTGGATGGGCTTGTGATGGTGTTAGATTCCTCCAGAAGTCTTGAGGAGAATCTCAAGGCTTACCAGGAGCTGGAAGAATACGGACTTACTTCCCTGCCGGTAGTGGTTCAGGCGAACAAGCGGGATGCAGACAACCCCATTCCTATGGAAGAAATATCAAGGGCCTTTGACGGCCTTAAAGTGCTGGAAGCGATTGCGAAGGATGGGCTGGGTGTTGCAGAGACTTTCAGGGCAATTATCAGGGAGGTTCTCCATGCAAAGGCTCATGCTGGCTGAGCTAAGCCTCAAGCTCAGGCCTCTTTATGGACCCTTTCACAGGGACATGGTGAACGTCTCATGGCTCACGGAAACGGTTAGCAGTTCTCTCAGGTCAGGCTACTTTATGCTTCAGAGTCTGGAAGGACTTGAGTTCGTTCCAGTGCTTGAAGGAAGGTTAAAAGGTGCTCTGTCAGAAGAATTTGAGCTTATTAGCTTTTACTCCACACTTGAAAACTTCGTTGTGCATGCTTTTGAACTTTACGAGAAGTATCGTCTTCCACTTTACAGCGACAGACCCCTCTGGGTGAACTTAGAGAGCATAAACTTCAACATAAGGGAGTTTTTTAAAAAACTTCAAGATTTTGAGGTCACAGGCTTTATGCTGGTGGACAACAGGGTAAAGCTCATAAGGGGAACACTGCTTTTGCAGAAAGGCTTGGTGGTGGGAGCCCATTACGCAGAAGAAAGTGGCAGGAACGCTCTCGTAAAGATTATTGAGGACCTCGGCAAAGACATGTGCTCCATGAAGGTGTATGAGATACCCGAGGAGCTACTTTCCTTTCTCTTACTTGACTGTGAACTTGCCGGTCTGTATCAGAGCTTTGAAGACGTGCCTTTCAAAAGCCTTTCTGGAACTGCTATTGTGGTAAGCGTATCGCCTGAAAAGTATGGATACCTTATTTTCTCTCAGGGTGAGGAGGTTTTCAGCGAAGGCTTTGAAGAAGACGCACCTTTTATGAGCTTTTGCTACCTTCAGGAGTTGTGGCATCCGTGGAACCCATGAACCCTCTTGAATTTATTCCCGATGACAGAAGTTTAAGGATAGTAAAGTATGACCCAGAACATCCCATACTCTACTTCTGCCCAGCCTGCTGGAGCACCGTTTCAAAGGACGATAAAGTGTGTCCTAACTGCGGATATGACCTTACAGAGTTCCATCAGCTTCCATACGAATACAAGCTCATAATGGCCCTTGAACATCCAGTGAAGGACATGAAAAAGAACGTTATATACACAGTGGGAAGAAAAGACTTAGAGCTTGCCCTGCCTCACTTTGAGCTGATGGTAAACAGGGAAACAGACCCCATAATACTTATGGAGATTGCGGACGCTCTTTCGAGGATGAGCTCGCCAGAAGCCACAAACCTCCTGAGAAAACTGGCGCAGCACCGCTACCCTGTGGTGCGTTCAAGGGCTATCATGCACCTTCAGAAGAGAATCAGCGATGTATAACACTGGGTTAAAATCCCTTGTAAAAAGGGAGTTTCTTGAAAGAATAAAGATAAAGCCCCATTATCAGCCCATAGTAGACTTGAGTTCGGGAGACATACACGGCTACGAGGCACTGAGCAGGTTTGAGCTGGATGGGAAGAACTTTAGTCCATTGAAAATCTTCAGCATGGCTAAGGATATTGACGCAGCATCGGAGCTTGACCTTATGTGCAGGAAAGTTGCCCTTGAAAACTTTCCAAGGGACCTGAAGGGCAAACTCTTCCTGAATGTATACCCATCCTATCTTGTGTCTGAATACATGGGGAAGGGGCACACCATGAGCTATGTGCTTGAGTCTGGCTTTAATCCCCGCAGCGTAGTCCTAGAACTCACAGAAGCAGAAAAGGTGCAGGATATGAGGCTTTTAAAGGGTGCCCTAAGCCACTACAAGGATATGGGCTTTCATGTTGGCATAGACGACATAGGCACGGGCTTTAACTCCCTTGAACACCTCTTAAACCTTGAGGGGCTACTAGACTACGTAAAGCTTCCGAGGGAGCTTATAAATGGCGTTTCAAGAAGCAAAATAAGACATAGTCTTATAAAGGTTCTTACGGAGGTGTCCCTCAGTATAGGTGCAAGGCCCATATACGAGGGGCTCGAAAAGCAAGAAGACCTTCTTGTGCTCTGTCAGGACTTTGACGCCCACCTCTTTCAGGGTTTCTACTTCTCATTACCCCTTTCTCCAGAAGATTTGAGAAACTTCAAGCTGGAGGCGAGACTGTGTCTGTGTTCTCAGGATAAGGGTCTGCACGGCGTAGACTTGCGTATCCTCCATGTTAAAGGTGAGGAGAAGTTTGGCTCATTTCTGGAAAGAGTAGAAGAGTTTCAGGACAGGTATACTCTTCTGGATATGGATGGAAACTTATACCTTCTTGACCTGTGGAAGTTAAAAAGCCAGCTTAACCACATAAAAAGGAACCTTTATTACTACAGGAACATCAGAGAAGCTACAGGTCTTATGAAGGAGGTCTTTGTGAGCGTTGAAAACCTACCAGAGGTAGACACGAGCAATTCTAACTTAAGGAACCTCTTTGACCTGGTTACCTCCTCAGACTGGGAGGTTTTTGTCCTTGGAAAGGGGAATGGTGCTCTGAGGGTGATTGAAAAGCATAACCTTATAGACTACCTTCACAGGAAGCTCACAAAGGAACTTCTTGAGAGCAACCCCCTAACCCAACTGCCAGGAAACAGGTCTATAGAGGAGACCATAAAAAGACTGGGAAATTCTGGCTATGACTTCTATGTCTGTTATCTTGACATAGACAACTTTAAAGCCTTTAACGACGCCTACGGTTTTTATGCGGGGGACCAGATGATAAAAAAGGTGGGCTTTCTGCTCAAAAACTTTGAGAGCGAGAACGTTGGCAGGGTCTTTGTAGGGCATGTAGGAGGAGATGACTTTGTCCTTATACTCTGGGATACTGCCCTGGAGGATGTAAAAGGCAAACTATTTGAGCTATTAAAGAACCTGAAGGCGAACCTCCTTGAGTTTTACAGTCCTGAAGACATACAGAGAGGCTACTTTATGGCAAGGAGCAGGGAGGAGGAAATAAGAGAGTTTCCCCTGGCGGATGTTTCCATGGTGCTCGTGAAGGGCTCTCCTGACCCACTGGACATATCCAGAAGGTCTGCTCAGCTCAAGAAGAAAGCAAAGTCTGTAAGAGGCAGTGTGCTTGTGGTGGAGGGTCTTAACGAAATCTTAACAATTGACCTGTAAACTTATAGCAAAATCCTTAAGGAGGTGCTAAAATGAGAAAGAGGATGCTCAAGACGGCTGTCCTTTCAATGGGAGCTATAGCTCTCATGTCAGTGCCTGCCAAGGCACAGCAGGTAATCAAGATTGACGGCTCTTCCACCGTCTATCCCATAACGGAGGGCGTGGCAGAGGAGTTCCAGAAGGCTAAGAAGGGTGCGGTAAAGGTCACTGTGGGTATCTCCGGAACAGGTGGTGGCTTCAAGAAGTTCTGCAGAGCTGAAACAGACATATCCAACGCCTCAAGGCCCATCCTTGCAAAGGAGATGGAGGAGTGCAGGAAGAACGGCGTTCAGTATATTGAGCTCCCAGTGGCCTACGACGGTCTTGCCGTGGTGGTAAACCCCAGAAACAACTGGGCAACATGCATGACGGTGGAACAGCTGAAGGAAATCTGGAAGCCCGAGTCTCAGGGCAAAAAGTTCATGTGGTCAGACCTTGACCCCAAATGGCCCAGAGAAGAGATAAAGCTCTGCGGTCCTGGCTCTGACTCTGGAACCTTTGACTACTTTACGGAGGCAATAGTGGGTAAAGCAAAGGCTTCAAGGGGTGATTACCTTGCCTCCGAAGATGACAATGTGCTGGTGCAGTTTGCCCAGAGGGAAAGGGGAGCCATATGCTACTTTGGACTTGCCTATGTGGAAGAGAACAAGGGTAAGGTGAAGGCAATTCAGATTAAGAACCCCAAGACGGGTCAGTGTGTGGCACCCACTTATGATACAGTTCAGAAGGGTACCTATCAGCCCCTTTCTAGGCCTCTCTTCATATACGTGAACGCAAAGGCAGTTCAGGAAAGACCTGAAGTCAGAGAGTTTGTGGAGTTCTATCTTAAAAATGCTGGAAAGATATCCAAGCAAGTGGGCTACATAGCACTACCCGACAGAGCTTATAAACTTGCCGAGGAAAGGTTCAACAAGAGAGTGCTTGGCACCGTCTTTGGCGGTGAGCCCGAGGTGGGTTTGACAATAGATGAGCTCCTCAAGAGGGAAGCCAAGCAATGACCCTTTCTCTTGGTGCAAAAAAGGCAATAGACATCGCCCTGTATGCCTTCCTTATGGTGATGGGGGCGGTGTCGGTCTTTGTAACCTTTGCCATAGTATGGGTTCTCGTTGGAGACACGATAAAGTTCTTCACCCACCCCGAAGGGGGTGGCTTCCCCACCTCCCTTATAAGGTTTTTTACGGAAACACAGTGGACGCCCACCTTTTACAACAAACAGATAGGCATATGGCCGCTTGTCAATGGCACCTTTTTGATAGCTCTTATATCCATGATAGTGGCTGTTCCCCTTGGAATAGCGGTTGCAGTTTATTTGAGTGAGTATGCAAGCTGGAAGGTGAGAGAAACAGTAAAGCCTTGGCTTGATTTTCTTGAGGCTGTTCCTACAGTTGTTTATGGCTACTTTGCCCTCCTGCTGGTTACACCTGTTCTTCAGAAATTCTTTTCCCTCTTTGGTATAGCCATGGAAGGTATGAACGCCCTGTCTCCTGGAGTAGTCATAGGAATAATGATACTTCCCTACACCGCCTCCATGATAGAGGATTCTTTCAAAGGAGTCCCCCAGTATCTCAGGGAGGCATCTTATTCACTTGGGGCTTCGAAGCTCAGGACTGCCCTTCTTGTAGTCCTTCCCGCTGCAAAGTCAGGGGTGCTTTCAGCATATCTTCTTGGCTTTTCAAGGGCAATAGGTGAAACTATGGTGGTGGCTGTGGCCGCTGGCATGTATCCCCAGATTACTGCCAATCCCCTCCAGCCCATACAGACCATAACTGGATACATCGTTCAAGTGGCCCTTGGAGACCTGCCCTTTGGCTCCTTTGAGTATCTTTCCATATTTGCTGCGGGTTTTACACTCTTTGCTATTACGCTCCTTCTAAATTCCATAGCGGTTTATCTGAAATCTAAAGCAGTGGGGTATTAAGATGGAACAGAGTATTGAAGTCAAAGGAGAGCTGGAAACGAGGCTGAAGGATTTTGATATAGAAGCCTACATAAAGGGTGTAAGGAAAAGAGACAGAATTTTTGAAGCTGTGGGTATGATAGCCACTTTTCTTGTGCTTCTTTTTCTGTTTGCAATAGCCGTAGACCTCCTAATTGATGGATGGGTGAGGATAAAGGACCCAGGTTTCTACACCTCTTACCCCTCAAGGTTTCCCGAGCAGGCAGGCATACTTTCCTCCTGGGTAGGAACGGTCTATGTGATGCTCGGAGCCATATTCTGGGCTGTGGTGCTTGGAATTCCTGCAGGCATATACCTTGAAGAGTATGGTGGTAAGGGGAAGATAGCAAGAATAATAGAGGCAAACATTTCTAATCTTGCTGCTGTTCCATCTATAGTGTACGGTCTTTTAGCTCTTGGCGTGTTTGTTTACAGGTTTGAGTTTGGTGAGAGTGTCCTGACAGCAGGGCTTACCCTTGGGCTTCTGATGCTTCCGGTTGTTGTGGTTGCTACAAGAGAATCCATAAGGAGGATACCCAGGTCCATTAGGGAGGCCGCCTATGCCCTTGGAGCCACAAGGTGGGAAACCCTTTTCCATCACATACTACCCTACTCGCTTGGAGGAATATTCACCGGTCTCATAATCGCAGCTTCAAGGGCAATCGGGGAAACCGCACCTCTTATAACCATAGGAGCTCTCACCTTTATAGCCTTCCTACCTCCAGCGCCTTGGGAGGACTTTTTGGGTATGCTCAAGTCCCCCTTTACAGTTCTTCCCATACAGATGTACAACTGGGTTTCAAGGCCTCAGGAGGCCTTTCATACAAACGCGGCAGCGGCTGGCTTTATACTTCTAGTTATAGCCCTTCTTATGAACTCCATCGCCTTCTATCTGAGGTTTAAAGTAAGGAGGAAATACCAATGGTAAACCCTGCTAAAATGTTAGAAGAGAGGAAAGTGGTGCAGAGCACTGGTCCAATCAATGTAAAACTTGAAGTAAGGAATTTTAACTTCCATTATGGGAACTTTCACGCCCTGAAGAACATAAACTTTCCCATTCACGAGAAAAGGGTAACCGCCATAATAGGCCCCTCTGGCTGTGGAAAGACCACTCTTCTGAGAGCCTTCAACCGCATGCACGACCTCTATCCCGGTGCCCGCTACCAGGGGGAGATAGTTATGTATCCAGACGGTATAAACCTTATAGATGGAAAAACAGACCCCCTCAGGGTGCGCATGCGCATAGGCATGGTCTTCCAGAAACCCAACCCCTTCCCAAAAAGCATATACGAAAATGTGGCATATGGGCTGAAAATAAGGGGTATAAAGAACAAAAAGCTTCTGGACGAGGCAGTAGAAAAGGCCCTTGTGGGTGCAGCCCTCTGGGACGAGGTAAAGGATAGGCTCCATGTGAACGCCTACTCCCTTTCCGGTGGTCAGCAGCAGAGGCTGTGCATTGCAAGGGCAATAGCTGTAGAGCCTGAGGTGCTTCTCTTTGACGAGCCTACCTCTGCCCTTGACCCCATATCTACCGCCAAGATAGAGGACCTCATAGTGGAGCTAAAGCACAGGATTACCATAGTAATCGTTACCCATAACATGCAACAGGCGGCAAGGATATCGGATTACACCGCCTTCATGTATCTTGGAGAGCTTGTAGAGTTTGGACCCACGGAGAAGATATTCACAAAGCCCGAGAAGAAGCTCACAGAAGACTACATCACAGGAAGGTTTGGATAAAATATCTCTGTGTTCCACTACCGCAGGCGTGTGCAGTTCTACGAGACTGATGCTCAGGGTATAGTGCATCACTCTAACTACTTCAGATACTTTGAGGAGGCAAGGGGGGAGCTCCTCCGCTCCTTAGGATACCCATACTCACAACTCAGAAAAGATGGCTTTGAGGTAGTGCTCATATCTGCCAGCTGTGAGTTTTTAAAGCCACTTTATTATGATGAGGAGTTTACGATTGAGTTGAGCCTTTCTCACATAGACCGCTTTACCTTTTCCTTCCAGTATCTTCTCAGGTCTTCAGAGCTTCTGAGAGCCAGAGGAAACACGAAGCACTGCGTCGTAAAAGAAGGCAGAATAGTGTCCATACCATCGGAGGTAAAGGAGAGACTTATCCAATCTTTTTCAGGTCTCTGTAGGCATTCAGAAAACCAGAGATGATGCCTATAAAAAAGAAAAAGAGCATTCCAAAGGGAAAGATTCTGAGCCCAAAAAGCCCTTCCATCAGCCACCGGTCAAAGGCATATCCCACCAACAGCCCTGCTATTATGCCACCCAGCAGGTTAAAGCCTACCGTCAGGGCAAGAAAGTCTTTACCCTTCATCTCTTAAAAGTATACAGTGCAGGCAAAACAAACAGGGCTGTAAGAAAGGAGGAGACAACTCCCCCCAGCATGGGCAGAGCTATGCGGGATATGACCTCCGCGCCCGTTCCCTGAAGGTAAACCGCTGGCACAAGCCCGGCTACCACCGTAAGCATGGTCATGCTCTTGGGTCTTATCCTCTTGACGGCACCCTCGTATACGGCCTCTTCAAAACTCTTCTCCCCACGCCGTTCGAGGGCTTTCATTATGTAAACAACCATCACTATACCCATCTCTGCGGCGATACCAAGAAGGGCAAGAAAGCCTGCTATTGACGCTATGGAAAGTTTGTAGTCAAAGAGCCACATAAGGAAGAAGCCTCCAAAAAGGGAAGAGGGCAGAGTAAATAGGACAAGCAGAGTTTCAAAGAGCCTCCCAAGGCTCAGATACACGAGAAGGACTATGGTAAGGAGCACGAGGGGAACTATAACCCTCAGGTCTTCCATAGCTCTCTTCCAGTATTCAAACTGACCGCTCCACTCATAAAAATAGCCCGATGGCAAGTTTATACCCTCCTTTATCCTTTTTTCTCCCTCTTCCAATATCCTTCCTAGGTCGGCGCCCGGCTCAGGGGTTATGTAAACATAGGCAACCAGCATACCGTTCTCTGACTTTATCTCGGCAGGGCTTTCTAACCTCTTTATCTCTGCTACCGCACTGAGGGGGACCAGCCTGTCTCCAAGGGGCAGCATGAGCCTCTCAAGGTCTTCTCTGTAATCTCTTGGAATTCCTAAGGTTATGGAATACCTTTCTCTGTCGCTTAGGTAAACGGAGACTGGACTGTTGGCAAGAAGGGTTTCCACCGCAGAGGCTATGTCCTCAAGGTTCAGTCCGTAGAGCAACAGCCTGTCCCTGTCTGGCTTTATCTCAAGGTATGTGGCACCCCCTACTCTCTCTGCGTAAAGGCTCATCACACCCTCTATACCCTGAAGGACCCTTTCAAACTCAAGCACAAGCCTTGAGAGCTCTTCTACATCTCTGCCGTAAACCTTTATGCCAAGGGGAGTCCTTATGCCAGTGGTAATCATGTCTATCCTTCCCTTTATGGGCATAGTCCAGCTGTTTACAAGCCCCGGAAGCTGAAGGGCTCTGTCCAGCTCTGCGATTAGCCTTTCGTAGGTCATACCTTCCCTCCACTGGCTCTCAGGCTTTAGCACTATGGTAGTTTCTATCATGGAGAGGGGTGCGGGGTCTGTGGGGGTGTTTGCCCTTCCTGCCTTTCCAAAGACGCTTTCTACCTCAGGAAAGCTCTTTATGATTCTGTCCTGAAGGGTTATGAGCCTCTGGGCTTCCTGAATGGAAATACCCGGGGCTGTGATGGGCATGTAAAGGAGCGTGCCTTCCCTCAGGTCTGGCATAAACTCCCTTCCAAGGTTTCTGTAGAGAAGGTATGTGAGGGGTATGGAAAGAAGGGCAAACGCGAGGAAAAGATATCTGAGCCTCAGAGAAAGGTAAAAGAGGGGGGAGTAGAGGCTTATAAGTCCCTTTACGATGGGGTTTTTCTCCTCGGGAAGTTGTCTTCCCCTTCCAAGGTAGTAGAGAAGGGAGGGAAAGAGAAGGATACTGAGAAGGGACGCCACCAGCATGGCGAAGGTTTTGGTAAGCACAAGGGGTTCAAAAAGTCTTCCTGCCTGTCCCTTGAGGGCAAGCATGGGAACGAAGGACACTGCCACCACAAGAAGGGCAAAGAATATGGGCTTTCCCACCTCGGAGACAGACTCCACTATGGCAGTCTCTATATCCTTTCCCTCCTCCCTTTTCCTTGAAAAGGCTTCCACCAGCACAATGCCCGCATCCACCATAGTTCCTATGGCTATGGCTATGCCACCAAGGGACATGATGTTGGAGTTTATGCCAAGGTGGTTCATGAGAATAAAGGTGCCAAACAGAGAAAGCAGGAGAAATACAACGATAGAAAGGCTAAGAGTCAGGCTGAGCAAGAATATGCCCACAACCACCACAACCACCACAGACTCTTCCAGCAATACCCTCCACAGGTGCCTTATTGCCCTCTCTATAAGGTCAGACCTGTCGTATACGGGCACAATTTTCACATCCTCAGGCAGTCCTGCCCTGACCTCTTCCAGCTTCCTCTTTACCTCCCTTATGGTCTTGTAGGCGTCCGCACCGTATCGCATCACCACTATTCCCCCCACCGTGTTTCCAAGACCGTTAAGGTCTGCGGTGCCCATCCTCAGAGCTGGAGTTTCCACCACCTTACCTATGTCACCCACCCTTATGGGTATTCCTCTCACATCTTTTACAACCGCCTTTTCTATATCCTCTTTGCTCCCCACATAACCTCTTAGCCTTACCGTAAACTCTCTGCCACCAAACTCCACATACTTTCCACCCGCTTCTATGTTTGAGCCTTTTACTGCTCTGGCGACCTCCTCAAGGGAGACCCCGTAAAGGGAGAGAAGCTCAGGCTTTAACACCACCCTGTATTCTTTTTCAAAGCCCCCCACACTTGCCACTTCCGCCACATCAGGCACAGACAGCAGGGCATACCTTATGTAAAAGTTCTGAAAGCTCCAGAGCTCATCAAGGCTTCTCCTCTCCGAATAGAGGGCATACTGATAGACCCAGCCAAGTCCCGTGGCGTCGGGACCTATCTCCACCCTTGCCTGCTGGGGCAGTTGGCTTCTTATGGAGGAGAGCTTTTCCAGAACCCTTGAGCGTGCCCAGTAGAGGTCAGTCCCATCCTCAAATATCACATACACCAGAGAATAGTTGGGCATGGAGTAGCCCCTTACCGCCTTTACTCTGGGAAGTCCCAGCATGGCAGAGCTGAGGGGGTATGTGAGCTGGTTTTCTATAACCTGAGGAGCCTGCCCCATCCACTCAGAGTATAGGATAACCTGTGTGTCTGTGAGGTCTGGGAGAGCGTCTATGGGAGTTTTTCTCAAAGATTCAAGACCATAAAGCACAAGAAAAGCCATGAGGATAAGGGTTATAAACCTGTATCTCAGAAGAAATTCGGTCAATGCCTTCACTTAAACACCCCCCATCTCACCCTTTAATCAGATACTTTATGAAAGCCATTATGCCGAGGATAAGAAAGAGGAGCACAAGGATATAAATAAGCCCCATACCCCAGCCCATTCCATGCATATCCCACATCCACATCATATCAATCACCTCCTTTTAATGAACATGCCCCATATCAAGGTGCTCAAGAAAGACCTTGTCTATTTCCTTAAGCTGATATACCCTGTCCTTTGCGGACTTTGGGCTTTTTGCAAACTCCTGAGCGTCAAGCCTGCTTCTGAAAGGAACAAGGTCGTAGCCCATGGGTCCTTCTTTTATGGAAACATAGAAGGCTTTTGTGCCGTCTATCCACCTACCGCTTTTAAAATCCTTCACCCATAGCTCAGCCACCTTTTCTCTGTTCTCAAGGTAATACTTGAGAATGTGCTTTGGAGACTCTGCATATTTGTATGAGCCATCCTTTAGTTTTACCTGAGCTGTGAGCCTTGGTTCCATGTTCACATCCATACCGCAAACAACGCACCTTTCACCCCTTGGTGGCTCCTTTGGCTGTGAAAAGGCAAACAGGACTATGAATAATGTTGAAAGGATAAGAATAAGGGCTTTCATAGTTCCACCTCCTACTTTAGAAACTCTTCCATGCGTCTCTTCATATCAGGGTTATTCTCGAAGACCTTTCTCATGGTTTCCCTGTGCTGGAGCATCATCTTCATCATCCTTTCCATAGAGCTTGGGCTTTTCATCATCATTTCCATCATCTGCTCACTGCATCTATGCATGTGTTCCATCATCATCCTCTGCATCTCAGGGTCATCCATCATATGCATCATCATACCCTGTGAGCTCCTGTAATCACCTGAGCCTTGCGTATGAGCCTCTCGGGTGTAAGGGCTTGGAACGGACATGACCAGAAGAATCGATGACATAACAAGTTTTCTCATGATACTACCTCCTTTCAACTATTTGATAGCTTTCCTCGTAGCTTCCATAGGCGCTCTTCTTTCCGTGGCTTGAAGCCACACCCCTTATACTCCTGTCCTTTATAACCCTTCTTACACCTTCTGGAAGCACATGCCCTTCTATGAACCTTCCTTCGTAGACCATGGTATGGCACGACCTGAGCTGTGGAGGTACGCCAAGCTGGCTCTTTATCTCCATAAGCCTTTCTGGGCTCACTTCAACCCTCTTTACATTAAACCCATCCCTTTCCAGCCTTGAGAAATACTTACTACAACACCCACAGCTGGGGCTGTAATAAGCAGTTAGCTCACCAGCGAGTGCCTGAAAGGCAAGCAGGCTTAGTAAAAAGGCAAGAGTTTTCATCCTTTCACCTCCTTTCTTTCATAAAGCCATCCGACCAAGGGTGGTAGCCAGCAAAGATTTGCTGCTATAGTTTCAAGTGCCACATAGAGGTTAGTAGTGGGGCTGAAGCTTACGAACCTCACCACTAAGAGCCCGAGAGGAACAAAGAGCACAACCCCGAGGCTTGTCAGCATCACAGGGTTTTTTATGTAGTCCCTAAGGGCAACCTTAAGGCTTTTACTCCTTCTGAGGAGAAATAGAAAGCCTGATATGTTCGCCCCTATCTGGTCGCTAAGGGCATAGAAATAAGGAATATAAAAGCCTTCCACACCGTATACGTTAACTCCGAGCAGGCGTGAGAAAAGGTCAACGACCCACGGGAAGACCATACCCATAAGCTTTCCCCATCCATAGGCTTCCGCCATAGAAACTTCCGCCCCAACCAGTCTGCTCTTAAGGGCGTAGATGCCTTCAAAGAGGCTTTCACCTTCCCCAGAGAGCGTTCTTACAGCCCATTCCCCAAAAGGATTCTGTTTTATGTCAAGACCATCAAGAAAGACTCCGAGAGAAAGCCCGAGTATGTATCCAGTTAATGTAAACTTAAGGAGCTCTGAAAACTCTTCTCTTTCCATGCTCAGCGTCTCCTATAATTTTTTTCATGGACCTTCTTCTCTACTTTCTTGGGCTTATTGTCTTCAGCCTTGCTCTGCTCTACCTTCTTCACCTCTATGGTAGATTTATGAGCAGAAGGTAGCTCAATGATGATGTTCATGACCCTTCACCTCCTGTCCATAGACGCCTCTGAGCTGTGCCTCTGAGTCCAGAAGGAATGTTCCCCTGACCACTACCCTCTCCCCTTCTCTGAGACCCTCAAGCACCTCATAGTATCCTTCTGCTCTTCTTCCAACCCTTACCCTTCTTGGCTCGTATAGCCCTGGCTCTTTTTCCACAAAGACTATCTGCCTTTTTCCTGTATCCACCACCGCTGACTCCGGCACTGCAAGAGCCTCCCCCAGAGGTCTTTCAAAGTAAACCTCCACGAGCTGGTTTATCTTCAGACCTTTCCCCGGCAGGTCTATTCTAACTCTTACAGTCCTTGCATCCCTGTTAGCCTCCGGGAATATGTAGTCAACTCTGCCCGAGACCGACTCTCCTCCCACCGGGCTCACCAAAACCTTCATCCCCCTTTTCACACTTCCTGCATACTCCTGTGGCACTTCTGCGATTACCCACACCCTTGATATGTCCGCAATCCTGTAAGCAACATCTCCAGCCTTCAGAAAACCTCCGGGAGAAACCCTTCTCTCAAGCACAACCCCCGAGTATGGGGAAGTGACCACATCACCGGCTTTGAGGTAAGAGAGCCTTTCAAGCACCAGCTTCTCAAGCTCTTTTCTTCCCATATCCCTTGCGAGCCTGAGCTCCGCCTGTGCTATTTCCCCTTCCGGGCTCATTATCCTCATAAGTGGGGTGCCCTTGTTTATCAGCTCTCCCTCAAACCTGCCAAAGGTATCAAGCACCCATCCATCAGACCTCACAGTAATCTCGTAGGTTCTTGAAAGGTCATAGGAAACGTATCCAACGGTGCTAAAGCTCTGCAGGAGCTCAACCCTTTTTACCTCCTCCGTCTGCACTCCAAGAAGCTGGAGCTTTTCCGGGCTTACGCTGATTCCCTCTTCTCTCTTCTGCTCGCCCTGCCCTGGGGTAAAGGGAATGGATATGTCCCTTTTGAGAATCTTCCCTTCAACCTGTGCGATTACCTGCCACGAGCCCGCCATGCTTATGTCCACAGTGCCCTCGTATCTTCCACTTTTCAACTCTTTAAGCCCTGCATCCTCCCTCATCTCCCCCATCCCGGGCATGGGAGGCATGTAAAAGTAGAGGCTCTGAAGCCTCTTTTCTGGCTTTATCTCCACAAAGACAGTATTCTTCCCCACCCTCAGGCTTCCATCCCTCGTATAAAGCTTCAGCACTACACCCTCTCCTTCAAGGCTTAAAGTCAGGAGGTATCCCTTAGGCGCTATATCTTCTGCCTTCTTAGACTTCCAGGAAAGATAGAGAAAGAAAGCCGTAAGACTTGCAATCAGGACAGAAATGCCCAAAAAGAGCCATCTCTTCATAGATACACCTCCGCCCTTACTTTTATTCTTTTCCTCTCAAGCTCAAGCTCAAGAAGGTTCATCCTGAGTTCCCACAGCTCCCTGTAGAGCCTCAGTATGTCCCTGAAGTCTGCCTTTCCAAAGGTGTATGCAATCTGGAGAGCCTTGAGCTCATTTTCCTTTTCCTCCACCAGCCTTTGGGTGAGATTTCTTAAACCTTCTACCCTCACTTCCTCCACTTTGAGAGCCTGAATTTCCTTTCTTAGCTGAAGCCTTAGCCTTTCACGCTCCAATTCCTTAGCCCTGAGCTCCTCCAGTTTTTCAAGCACCATGAGTTCTTCCCTTACAGACCTTCTGAGTGGAAGGCTGACGCTTACTCTGAGGCTAAACATGTTTTCAAGCCCGGGTCTTATCATATACTCCGCCATAAACTCTGCATCCGGCAGATACTCCACCCTTCGTCTTTCCACCTCAGCCTTGAGCTTTTCTATCTCTTCGGACACCACCTTTAAGTAAGGGCTTTTTTCCGCATTTAAAGCCTCCAGGTCAACTTCCTGAATTGCTGGCTCTTCCCCTCTCAGTTCAAAGCTCTTTCCCACAAGGCTGTCCAATTCAACCTTTAGAATTCTTCGGTCTTCAAGAAGGTTTCTCATGTCCCTCTCAACCTTCAGAGCCTCAGCCTTCAGGGAAAGAAGTTCAGAAAGGTTTGCTCTACCGAGCCTGTAGTTTTCCTCTGTGAGCTTTTCAAGAGACCTTATCTCGGAGAGTATGTTTCTATAGAGCTCTTCTCTTTTGTAGGTGTAAAGCCACTCAAGGTATCTTAGCTTTATCTCTCTTATAAGTTCCCTTTTTGCCACCTCCTCCTGAAGCCGGAAAATCTCACCCTCTACCCTTGCAGTAAGGGCTTCCCTTTCTCTTTTTGTCGGAAGCACATACATCTGGCTAAAGCCTACAGAAAGACTGCTCATACTCTCATACTTGCTTGGGTATGGTCTGTTGAGAGGAAGGTTGTTGAGACCAAGGTATGCTGAGGGATTTGGAAGGCTTTTTGAATATCTTTCTCTGTATTCAGCAGATTTTTTCATATGCTGGTAGGTTTTGAGAGCCGGTGAATTGTCAAGGGCGTATTTTATGAGCACTTCAAGCTCCCCTGCGCCTGAAAAGGAAAAGATAAAGAGAATGAGTATCATTAAGTGCATGTGACTATTATAGGCTTCAGAGCTTTTTATTTCAAGGCTTTTATTTCACTTTATTTTTGTATACAAAAAGCCAAACTTTACCGTTAATTTTATCCTCTCTTATGACACATATATGGCTGGTGCCTTCCCTGTAGCACTCATAAACCTCCCCCTTTTGTCTGTTTATGTAATAGACCCTGTCCTCAAGGTGGTTTTCCTCACGAAACTCTTCAAGGCTCAGGACCTTAAGCTCAAACTGTGCGTTCCTGTATCCGTAAACGAGCCCCAGGATGAAGGCTATGGACTTATCACTTCTTGTTTCTATCCTCTGCATTCTTATATCTTCTTCTTCCTCCTGAGGTAGGCAGGTATATCCTCAATCTCCGGCTGGACTGGTTCTATGGTTGTTTCCGGAACTGCCTTTTTCAGAGGCTCCTTGAATTCTGGCTTTTTGACCACCTTCAGCTGCCCAAGACTCTGGGCATTTTCAAAGTCCGTGGCAACCACAGCCACTCTCATGAAGTTCTCCCTGCTGTTTTCAAGCATGGCACCAAAGATTATCAGGGCATCTTCGTGGGCAGTCTCCCTTATCCTGCCTATAGTTTCCTCAACTTCTCTGAAGGGCACATCCTCGCTCACCCAGAGGGTCACAAGCAATCTCCTTGCTCCCTGTATGCTGTTGCCCTCAAGGAGTGGGCTGCTAATTGCCTGTTCAATGGCATAGTCCCTTCTTCCGTCTCCCTTGCCCTCACCTATTCCTATAAGGGCAAGCCCTCCCTTTTCCATCACCGTCTTTACGTCCGCAAAGTCCACGTTTATAAGGGCTGGAGTGACCACTATGCTGGTAATTCCCATAACCGCCTTTGCAAGCACATCGTCCACCATCTTGAAGGCATCCTTTATGCTGAAGTTTCTGTCTGCCATCTCCACCAGCTTCTGGTTGTTGACCACTATGTAAGTGTCCACCACATCTCTGAGTTTTTCCAGCCCCTCGCTTGCTACCTGCATTCTTTTTGGTCCTTCAAAGTTGAAAGGCTTAGTAACCACAGATACGGTGAGTATGCCCATATCCTTTGCTATCTCCGCTATTATGGGTGCTGCACCGGTTCCGGTTCCTCCGCCAAGTCCACTGGCTATGAAGAGCATGTCGGTGTTTCTCAAAACCTCCCTTATCTTGTCCGCATCCTCAAGGGCTGCCTGCTCTCCCACCTCAGGCTTTGCACCCGCTCCCAGACCTTTCGTGACCTTCTCTCCTATCTGTATCTTGTTGGGAACTGAGAGGGACGCAAGATGCTGGACATCGGTGTTTATCACAAAAAGCTCTACACCCTCAATACCCTCAAGATACATCCTGTTTACTGCGTTGGAGCCACCACCTCCGACTCCAAATACCTTTATCCTCGTGGGGTTCAGACCTTCCATATCCTTCCTCCTTAGTTCACATTATATCCTTAAAAAAAGACTTGAACCTCGTTATAAGACTTGAAAGGTTAAAGGTATTTTCTGAAACTTTTTCTTTTCCCTTCTGTGATACTCCCCTTTTTTCCAGGGTTAGCTCTCTGTAGGCCAGTTTAACAAGCCCCACAGCTGTAGCATAGGCTGGGTCCTGAACCTTTTCTTTGAGCCCTATTACACCCATGGGGTAGCCCATCCTTACTGGAAGGTCAAAGTATCTCTCAAGAAATTCCCTCATACCGGCCAGCTTTGCAGACCCGCCCGTTATAACCACACCTGCATGGAGCGAGTCCAGGTTCACCCCCTGAGCGTTCAGGTAGTCCGCCACCTTTTCCATGATTTCCTCAAGCCTTATCTGTATAACTTCAGCGAGCTGTTTTCTGCCAACGGTCACTTCCTTCTCTTCACCCCTGGGTTTTATCTTTATCCTCTCTGTCTCGTTTACCGCATCCGCCAG
Source organism: Aquificaceae bacterium (assembly GCA_037481935.1). Classification (NCBI taxonomy): domain Bacteria; kingdom Pseudomonadati; phylum Aquificota; class Aquificia; order Aquificales; family Aquificaceae; species Aquificaceae bacterium. The sequence continues at coordinate 104,773 of JBBFKQ010000002.1, forward strand.
TGCGTAACCATTCTCTATCTTTATCCTCTCTGCCTGTTCCACGTTTATTTTCATAAAATGGGCTATATCCTTAGTTATGTTAATCCCTCCCATGGGAACACATCCCGTGACCAGTATGGAACCTTCAGAGAAAACCACAAAGTTTGTAAGTCCGGCACCCATGTCCATCATAAGCACCCCCTCTTCCTTCTCCTCGTAGGTAAGCACTGCCTCTGCAGAGGCAAGAGGAGAAAGAAACTTCCCGGCTATGTCCATGCCTGCGTTCATGACCACCTTCTCCGTGTTCTTGAGAAGGCTTGCTCCTATCTTTACCACATGCACCTCTGCAGACATCTTTGACCCAAGAAGTCCAACGGGGTCTATTACACCCTCCTGCTCGTCCAGCACGAACCTTCTGGGTATGGCGCTCAGTATTTCATAACCCTCTTCCCTTGAGCGCATGATGGCTCTGTCTATCAGCCTTTCTATGTGAGTGTAGTCTATCTCTACTGGCTGGGAGGATATGCTTACCGTATCCCTCTCATTCTGACTTTTTAGAGTTGGACCGGAGATGCCAAGCACAACCGTTGAGAGCTTTACACCAGACATTTCCTGAGCCTCTTTCATAGCACTAAGGACTGAGTTTACTGCAAGGTCAAGACGCGTAACATAACCCCTGTCTATACCCTTTGAGGGGCTCTCCCCTATGCCTATGACATGAACATCACCGTAGCTATCTATCTCACCCACAAGGGCTACCACCTTACTGGTGCCTATGTCAAGGGCTGTTATTAGCTTCATTTTACCTTTTCACCTCTTATTATCGCTAAACCCTCCATGTTTACATCTAACTCCTTTGTGTTCATATCAATATTATAAACTTTAAAGACATTCACCACATTCTCCACAACCCCTCTATCCAGGAGAAAGAGTGGGGGCATGGTTATCTTCAACCCGTCCCAGGTATAGGCTACAGTATTCAGATTTGTAACATAGATTTCTCCCAGCTTATTTCCCATTAAATCAACAAGTGTTTTTAAATTATTAAAGTTCCTTTTTATAAATTCAACATCATGGGTATATGCCACTGGCCTGACGATTTTTATGTATTGTGATTGAAATACTGTTCCATTTTTGTCAAAGAAATATACAACATCATTCTTAATTACGGCGATTACTGGCTTTTTCTCTTCAATAAATATCTTTAATTCTACACCCTTACTACTAAAGACTCTATCTATCTTGACGCTGTTAACAGAGTTCCTGGTTCTGGCGTTTAGATTGTTTAAAAGAGCGGCACTGTTTATGAATAACCAGTTATTTTTGAATTTTTTTACCTCATCGGCAACAACCTCAGGAGGTATGGTTTCAATACCTTCTACGTAAAGAGCTTTAATCTTGAAAAAGTCTATGTTATCCGTAAAGTAGGGAACAAAGAATCCAGAAAGACCCATTGAGAAGAGCCAGAGCGCTGAAAGAATATAACCCAGCCATCTTCCCCGTCTCCCATCCTTTTTCATGATTAAAATAATAACATATCTATCAACTCTCTAAAATCAAGTCCTGCCTTTTTGCAAGCCATGGGGAAAAGACTCAGTTCTGTCAGACCCGGTAGGGTGTTTACCTCCAGAAGGTAGAGCCTGTTGTCTTCGCTTATCCTGAAATCGACCCTTGAAAGGTCTTTGAGTTCAAGTAATCTGTGGGCAAGAAGTGCAGTTTCCTGAAGTCTTTCAGCAAGGTCTCTATCCTCCACGAAAAGGTATTCTGTCATGCCTTTAGTATACTTACTTTCATAGTCGTATATTCCCCTCTTTGGCCTTATTTCCACCGGCGGCAGTGCTTTTTCTTTCAGAATCCCCACGGTTACATCTCTGCCCTCTATATACTCTTCCACCATGACCTTTTTTGAAAGTTCAAGACACTTTTTTATAGCCTCTCTCGCCTCAACTTCATCCCTCACGAGGAAAAGTCCAAAGCTTGAGCCCTGGTCAGCAGGCTTTACGATTGCAGGGTATATATGCCATCTGAGCTCTTCCTCTTCGGACCTTATGCAGACCCAGCGTGGCACTCTGATACCATGAAAGGAGAGCACCTTTTTTGTAATATCCTTGTCCATGGCTATACTGCTTCCGAGAACTCCAGAGCCCACGTAGGGAATTCCAAGTATGTCAAGAAGCCCCTGAACCCTACCATCCTCCCCGTAGGGACCGTGAAGGGCAATAAAAACCTTGTCAGGCTTTATATTCTTCAGTCTCTCGCAGAGGTCGTCAGTCAGGTCCAGGGGTATAGCCTCGTGCCCCAGCTCCTGAAGGGCTCTGAGCACCGCCTGACCGCTTTTTAGAGAAATCTCACGCTCTGCAGACCTTCCTCCCATAAGCACTACCACTTTCAACGAGCCTTACCTCCTCCTCAAGGTTTATACCAAACTCTTCAAAGACCCTTCTTTTGGCCTCTTCTATTATTCTAACCACCTCCTCGTAGTTCCCTCCGCCCAAGTTTACAAGAAAGTTGGCGTGAAGCTCTGAGAAGGCAATGCTTCCAACCCTGAAGCCCTTCATACCTACCTTTTCTAAAAGCCTTCCCGCATAATCGCCCGGAGGATTTTTGAAGGTGGACCCGCTCGTTAGCATGTTTATGGGCTGTGTCCGTTTTCTTCTCTCTCTTATAAGCTCATACTCTTTTCTCACATCTGCCCTGCTGAGTGGCACCCTGAAGCTGGCAAGAAACACCATACCAAGCTCCGGAAAGGGAGAGCCTCTGTAAGTAAAATTTAGCTCCTCCTTCTTTGCCCTGTGAACCCTCCCCTCCCAGTCCATAAAGCTCACCTCCACAAGGTGCGCGCTTATATCATAACCAAAGGCTCCCGCGTTCATAGCTACCGCGCCCCCAACCGTCGCAGGAAAGCCCCCAAGCCTGTAAAAACCCTCAAGATTTTCCCTCAGGGAAAGGTTTACAAGCTCCGAAAGAGGCACCCCCGCCTGAGCTTCTATGTAAAGGCTATCGCCTTCCCCTTTTACCCTCAGAGCCTTGAAACTCCTCATGCCTATAACGAGACCATCAAAATCTCCAAATATGGTGTTAGCACCCCTGCCGAGGATAAAGACTTCAAGACCTTTATCCTGTGCAAAAAAAAGTAAGTATCTTAAATCCTCTTCTCTGTCTGGCTGGGCGAAGTATTTTGCCTTACCGCCAACTCCTATGGTAGTATAGGATGAAAGCCCAACCCTTTCTCTTATCAACATGCTTAAAGCATTATCCAGTATACAAAGCCTGCAGTCAAGGGCACTGTGAAGTTGTCGTCAATCCCTACAGGCAGAGCCTCAACAACTGCAGAAAGAAAAGAGACTACGAGAGCCTTCCACATCTCCACAAAGGGCAGAAGCACCAGAAAACTTGAAAGGAAAAAGGCAAGCGTCCCCTCAAGGCTTCTCTCTCCAATCCTCCTTCTTCCATACCTAATCCCCACTATGCTGGCAAAAGCATCCCCCACTGCAAGAACCACCACAGAGACTATGGCAGGCTCTCTTCCAAAGAGGATGAAAACCAGGAATATGCCCAGGTTTGCCCACAGAGCCTGAATGCCTGGCTTTGATAGGTTTTTCTCCCTTTCAAGCCTGTAAACAAGCTGGTAGTATAGCCTGAACCTGTCTTTCCAGGCCTTCATCACAGTAAGAAGGTTGACCCCCAATACGCCAAGGAACAGCAAAAAGCTTAGCCATGCGGGAAAAAAGCCCAGCGGAACCAACCATAAAAGCAGGGCAAAAAGGTGAAAAACCTTTCTTCTTGTTTCCAAATCCTCTATAATTTCCCCTATGTTCATCTACGAGCTCACAAACCCTGAGGTTATTTTAATACACCTTCACGGCTTTGCCAGCAACGTAAAGGGTAGCAAGCTGGAGGTCCTGAGAGAAAGGAGCCTTCAGGGTAGATTTTCCCTATTTGCCATGGATATGGACTACCAGACCACTACCACCAGCAGAGTCCTTGAGGTGCTTGATGTCCTTGTGCAGGGCTTTTCCCGGAAATTTTCCACTGTATGGCTCTCGGGAAGTTCACACGGTGGTTATGTGTCCCTCAACTATCTCAGGTTCTACAGACCAGAAAAGGTGAGCAAGGTCTTTCTCTTTGCCCCCTCTTACTCAACCCTCGGGCTTACCGTAAGGGAAGTAGGGGAGGAAAAGTGCAGAAGCTGGCTTGAAGGCAAGGAGGATTTAAGTTTTGAGGAATGTGAAACGGGACTTGAAATAACCATAAACAGGGAGTTTGCTGTAGACATAATTCAGAAGGGCTATGAGATAATCAGGGATGGTGAGGTGGATTTTCCTTCAGAACTTCCCTACGAGATTTATGTCTTTCATGGCAGACAGGACAGTATGGTTCCGGTGGAACACTCAAGGCTATTTACCAGAAAGGTTAAAGTCAAGGAGTTTCTTGAGCTTGAGGATGACCACAGGCTAAGTAGCACTTTCGGGTCTCTGGTGAAGAAATTTATGTAAGCCATATCTTTGATAAAGGTCATAGCAAGTCTGGACAAAACTATCATATTCTAATTGAACAATGTTAAGGAGGTGTTAAGATGTTTGAATACAGCGAGAAGGTGCTTGACCATTTTCTAAACCCACGGAATGTGGGTGTGCTTGAGGATGCCAATGCCATAGGTCAGTGTGGCAATCCAGCCTGTGGTGATGCCATGCTTTTCACCCTCAAGGTAAACCCTGAGAACGATGTTATAGAGGACGTGAGGTTCAAGACCTTTGGCTGCGGCTCAGCCATAGCGGTCTCCTCACAGCTGACAGAGATGATAAAGGGCAAGCCACTCACCTACGCCCTTAACCTGACCTACAAGGACATATTTGACGAGCTTGGTGGCCTCCCTCCACAAAAGATACACTGCACAAACCTGGGGCTTGAGACACTGCACGTTGCCATAAAGGACTACCTCCTCAAGCAGGGCAGAATTGAAGAAGCCATGAGGATACCTGACTGCTACGAGGAGGAAGAGGAAGAAAGCAGAGAGTTTGAATTTCTTTCCACATGAAAGTAAGGGCTGTTGCTCTTTTTTCTGGAGGGCTGGACAGCAGTTTAGCGGTCCGCCTCCTTCAGGACCAAGGCATTGAGGTTAAGGCCCTTCACTTCTACACTGGCTTTTGCATCACAGAGCACAAGAGACGCCTTGGCCTGAAGAGAGAAGACGGGTCGCAGTATGTCAACCCTGCACTCAGGGCAGCAGCCCAGCTTCATGTTCCCATTGAAATGGTGGATGTGTCGCAGGAATACTTTGATGTGATTCTCAACCCAAAGTATGGCTACGGAAAAAATGTAAACCCCTGCGTGGACTGCCGCATATTCATGCTCAGGAAGACAAAAGAAATAATGGAGAAAGAGGACTACCACTTTGTGGTCACCGGCGAGGTGCTGGGACAGAGGCCCATGAGCCAGACCTTTGAAAGGCTCATGCTCATAGAGAAGGAAGCCGGGCTTGAGGGCTACATCCTCAGACCCCTCTCTGCAAAGCTCCTTCCTGAGACCATACCCGAAAGGTTAGGCTGGGTTGACAGGGAAAGACTGCTCGGCATCAGCGGAAGAGGAAGAAAAAAACAGATAGCCCTTGCCAAGAAATACAGTCTTGAATACCAGCAGCCAGCTGGAGGCTGTTGTTATCTTACAGATGAAAACTACGCCTACAGGTTTCGCGAAGCCTTTGAGATGGAAGGCACCATTACCAGAGATGACCTTGTGCTTTTTTCTGTGGGGAGGCACTTCAGGCTACCCTCGGGTGCAAGGCTTATAACTGCAAGGAACGAGGGGGAAGTCAGGTTTCTCATGGGCTTCAGAAACCGCTACAGCCACGCCTACAGAAAGGACCTGAAGGGCACCTTTGCCCTCATAAAGGGGGAGCTCAGGGATGAGGAGAAAAAGCTGGTGGCAGATATTGTGGCAAGATATTCAAAAAATGAACCTTGTGAAGTGGTTATAAACTTCAATTCTAAGGAGGAAACCCTCCGGGGAAAACCAGCCCAGGAAGAAATTGTGGAATCTCTTAAAATATATAACAGACAGGGAGCAAAGCATGGGAATTGAAAACATAGAACCGGACGTGGTTCATGATGTGGTGGGGACCTTCTGTCCAGTCCCCGTTGCGGAGACTGCAAAGGTCATAAAGACCATGCAGGTTGGTCAGGTGCTTGAGCTTGTGGCAGATGACCCGGGTGTGGTGGAAGACATACCTGCATGGTGCAAGGCTACAGGTCAGGAGTTTCTCGGGCTTTATGAGGAAGATGGCGAGTATCATCTCTTTGTGAAAAAGGTAAAGGAAACATGAAGGAAAGAATCACGTTGGACACCAACCTTATGGAGCTTCTCAAAAACTTTCCCCAGGCAAGGGAAATCCTCATGAGGTATGGCTATCGCACCCTTGAGGAGGAGGATATTGAGGATGTGGTGGCTGATAAGCTGACCCTTAAGGGTTTTTGCAGATTGATGGACCTGGATGATGAAGCTCAGGGAAATCTCTGGCAGGAGATACAAGATTTATACAGACAGCTGGAGGATTAATCATGAAGGAGAATGAGCTAAGAGAGGTGGAAGAGATACTGGAAAGAATAAGACCAGCCCTTAAGGAGCACCACGGAGACCTAAAGGTGGTAGACATAAGGGAAGGTGAGGTTTACCTTCAGTTTGAGGGCGGCTGCACCGACTGTCCAATAGCGGACGTAAGCGTGAAAAACGTGGTGGACATGGCAATAAAGGGTAATCTCAGCTGGGTCAAAAAGGTGGAAATTCTTCAACCCAAGTATCAGATTGGATGACCCTTGATGGAAGGACGCAGGTACATGGTATACTGGGCTACCCCGTAAAGCACTCCCTTTCTCCAGTCTTTCAGAACAGAGCCTTTGAGCACTTTTCAATCAATGCTGTTTATGTCCCCTTTGAGGTAAAACCTGAAGACTTTGAGCCTGCCCTGAGTGGTCTAAAAGCCCTTGGCATAAGAGGTGTCAACATCACACTCCCCCACAAGGAAAGAGCCCTTGAGCTTGCAGACTTCAAAGACAGGCATGCTGAAGCCATAGGCTCTGCCAACACTTTGAAGGTTACAGAGGAGGGAATATACGCCTACAACACCGACTGGATAGGATTTCTGAAGTCTGTCAGAAAATTGACTCCCGAGCTCTCTGGAATAAAAGCCCTCGTGCTGGGTGCTGGGGGTTCTGCGAGGGCAATAGTTTATGCTCTCAGGGCTGAAGGGGCGGAGGTTTTCCTGTGGAACAGGACAAGGGAGAGAGCAGAAAGTCTCTGCGAGCACTTTGGATGCAGGGTTGTAGAGAGCGTGGAAAGGGTGCTTGAGGAAGTAGAGCTTATTGTAAATACCACCTCCTCTGGTCTCAGAGGCGACGACCCTCCCATCTTTGATTACGGTCTTCTCAGACCGGAGCACAGAGTGATGGACATAATATACAGTCAGACGCCCCTTCTGAAGGCTGCCATGGAAAAGGGCTGTCCCTTTCAGGACGGACTTGACATGCTTCTCTATCAGGGCATGGAAAGCTTTAAAATATGGACCGGGCTGGAAGTGCCCTACGAGGTGGTCAGAAAAGCTGTTGAGGAATACAGAGGGTAATATAATTAAAAACAATGGACATCTTTGTGCTTGACACCAGCGTCTTTACCAATCCAGATGTCTACTCTCAGTTCGAAAAAGACCAGCTTGGAGCCATAGAAAACTTTATTACGCTTGCTTCTCACAGCAGGGCACAGTTCTACATGCCCACCTCCGTGTATGAGGAGTTCAACAAGATGGTGGAACTCGGGAGCCTGAAGCCAAAGTTTGAACTGGCAGTCAGGATTCGTTCCCCCCGCAGATTCAACCTGATGGTGCCCGCAGAGTTTCTCTACGAGTTTATAGAAGAGGTAAGATACAGGATAAACAAGGGGCTACGCATAGCGGAAGAGCACACAAAGGAGGCAGGAAAGCTCTCACAGGAAGATGTGGGAAAGTTAATAAACAAGCTGAGAGACAAATACAGAGAGGCTCTGAGGACAGGCATAATAGACAGTAAGGAGGACCTTGATGTGTTGCTGCTTGCCTACGAACTTGATGGTATATTAGTCTCCGGTGATGAGGGGCTCAGAAGCTGGGCGGACAAGGTGGGAATAAAGCTCATAGACCCCAGAGGCTTCAGGTTTATACTTGAAAGCCAGACCGTAAGAACTTAATCTATCAGGGAGCCGCCCTTCAGTAAATGCCCCAGAAGCCCAGTCATGTTAAGAAAGACCTTTTCAAACTCAAGAAGCCAGAATTCTCCTTCCTGTCTCAGGGCTAACTGGTTTACCTGTATGTGAACGGATGCATGTTTTATCTGCTCCAGAAATACGAGCGCATTCTCCCTTTTTCTAAACCTGCATCTGAAAACCCTGCGCACCTTTCCCTCTTCTCTTGCCATCTTGCATGCCTCAAAGAGACCTGTGAGAAAAGCCTCCCCCAGTTCTCTATACAGCTCCTCATCCTTCTTAAGCCCCTCCTCTTCTATGAAGAGGGCAAGCCTGAGAAGCCTGTTGGTGTAGTAATCCGCAGGAAGACCGAGCATGTTGAGCGAGGTTATCCTTATATCGTTCAGGTTTGCGTAGCTTGTTATGTATTTGACCCTCTTATCCCTCTCTGAGTCCTCTTTCATAACAACGCCTTCCCTCCCTTCTTCGTTTAGCCTTCTGAGAAGCTCCTTAAGGTCTTCAACCTGCTCGGGGGTGTACAGACCATACCTTTCCACGCTGGGAAGACCGTATTTTTCGATGAGCCTTAGCTTTTCTCTGTAGGGCAGAAACCCCTGAGAATTCTTACGCATGATGTCAAAGAGGAAAAATCTGATGTCCTCCTTTATGTAAGGTGGGCTTTCCTCCACGTAGGGATTTTCAGGACCTGCCACCTCCATACAGAGCACAAGGTCAGGATTATCTTCGAAGAACCTCCTGTCCACAAAGTCAAGAACCCTGTCGGTGCTGAAGGCACACACATACCCACCCCTCGTAAGGGCATAGACCTCACCATCGTGCATAAAAACCCTCACGTTGTAGCCATCCACCTTCTCCTCCACCCAGAAGGGGGCTTCAAACTGCTCGGGAATGCCCGTGGAGAGCTGGAATATCCTCCCTATGTGGGGATAGCCCCAAATGACGGTGTCTTTGAAAAGGACTGTCCCCCTTGGAATGTCTTTAAAGTCATCGGTAAAACGGAGGTATTCAAAATCTCCAAAGGACTCGCTTTTCAGCCTGTTCCTTTTGAGAGCTTCCTTCAATGTATCCTGCGCTATCATATACAGGTCTAAATTATAATTTCTTTTGAGGAGAAGTTAAGCGTGAAAGGCTCTGCTTTTGATGGCTTTAAGTCTGTGGGATACTTTGTAGTCTTTATATTACTAATACTTTTTCTTGTCCTTGCGGGTAACCCTCTTGTAATAGTTCAGTCTGGCTTTGTAGGGGTTAAGAGAACACTTGGTAAGATTGACCCGACCCCATTAGTGGAAGGACTGCACTTGAGGATTCCACTTCTGCAGACAGTTGAAAAGGTTGAGATAAGAACAAGGGCTGTAGAGTTCACCCGAGAAAAACAGAACCCTATAAGCACTCTCTCAAGGGATGGGTTGCCTGTAAACATGGATGTAGCGGTGCTTTACAGGGTTGATGCCCAAAAAGCTCCGGAGCTTATAAGAGAATACGGACCAGACTATGAAGAAAAGGTAATAAAACAGATAGTGAGAACAGCAGTAAGAGACGCCATAGCTGAAATGGAAAGTTCTATAGTCTATCAGGAAAGACAGAAACTGCAGGAGAGAATAAAGAGAGAAGTGGCCGGACAGCTTGCGAGAAGATATTTGCTTCTTGAGGATGTGCTCATAAGAGATATAAGACTTCCAGAGAGTGTGGTCAAAGCTATAGAAGAAAAAAGGAAGGCCTACGAAGAAGCTCAGAGGATGCAGTTTCTCTTAGAGAAAGAAAAACTTGAGGCCGAAAGGAAAAAAGTGGAAGCACAGGGTATAGCAGAGGCGAACAGAATAATAGCAGGTTCTCTTACGAGGGAATACCTTATGTGGAAGTTCATAGAGAACATCCAAGAGTATGCCAGAAGTCAGAATAACACCATAATACTTCTGCCCTACGATACCAGAATGACACCCATTATAAACATACCGCAGGGAGGTCAAAAATGATTAAATTCGGCACCGACGGCTGGAGAGCCATAATAGGTGATTCCTTTACCTTTGAAAATGTAAGGAAAGTTGCCCATGCCCATGCAAGAGTTCTTCAGAAACAGGGAAAGAAGAAGGTGGTAGTGGGCTATGACAACCGCTTTATGTCCGAGCACTTCGCCCTCGAGGTCTACAGGGTTTTCAGAGCGCTTGGCTTTGAGTGCTTTCTTACCAACAAAGCCTGCACCACGCCCATGGTCTCTTTTGCTGTCAAGTATATGGGCTTTGACAATGGGGTTGTGATAACTGCCTCCCATAACCCTCCAGAGTATAACGGATACAAGATAAAGGACTCCTTTGGTGGCTCCGCCACGCCGGAGTTTATAGCGCAGGTGGAGGAAGAGCTGAAGTTTGCAGAAGTTGTAAAGCCTGAAAAGTTCCAGCCCGAGTATGTAAACGTCTGGGGCGAATACACAAGGGAGGTAAAGAGCAGGGTAAACATGGAACTTTTCTCACAGAAGGACATGCTTCTTGTGCACGACGCCATGTATGGCTCTGCTCTGGGAACATACTCCCATGTGCTTTCCGGCACGAGGATAGGGGTGCATCAGATAAGGAGCTACAGGGACCCCCTCTTTGGAGGGCATGCGCCAGAGCCGGTGGAGAAGCACCTTGAACCTCTTATGCTCAAAGTGAAGGCTCTGAAAGCTCACCTTGGCATAGCCAACGACGGGGATGGGGACAGGATAGCCCTTGTGGATGATAAGGGAAGCTTTGTGAACGCCCAGCTGATATACGTTCTGCTTCTTTATCATCTTCTCAGAAACAAGGGTATGAGGAATGGTGTTGTAGTAAAGACCGTCTCCACCACATACCTTGCGGACAGAATATGCAGGACTGAAGGTGTGGAGCTGAAAGAAGTGGCTGTGGGCTTTAAAAACATAAACGAGGTAATCCTGAAAGAAAGGGTCATATTCGGGGGAGAAGAAAGCGGTGGTTACGGCATTGTGGACTTTCTTCCAGAGAGGGATGGGCTTTTCACTGGACTTAACATACTTGAGCTCCTTATGCTCAAGGACAAACCTCTCTCTGAAGTGATAGAGGAGATATTCAAAAACTACGGGGAAGCACACTTCAAAAGAGTTGACTTTCATGCGGAGGAGGACAAAAAGCAGAAGCTCAGGGAACTCATAAAGAACCCACCGGAGAGGCTCGGGAACATGAAGGTCTCAAAGGTCATAACCCTTGATGGTCTCAAGCTGGTCTTTGAAAACGACGGGTGGGTGCTATTCAGAGCCTCCGGCACTGAGCCCCTCATAAGAGTTTACGCAGAGATGCCCAGCAAGGATGAGCTCGAGGAAGTTCTCAGGAGGGCGGTGGAGCTTTTTGATTGATAAACATCTGCGGTGTCTTGCCTTCTATACCGCACTCCCATGTGGAACCCTCAAGCATTTCCTTTCTGTACTCTATAAGGTCAAGCACAACTCCTATCTCTTGCCTTTCTCTGTCAAGGAAAGAACGCATCAGCTTTGACATGAGCCTGTAGTACTCCTCCTGAGTTTCCTCTTCAACTAGCTGGCAGAAGAGTCTGTACCACCTTCCGAGGTGGTCTCTAAAGAAATACTCGTAGCCCTTGCTGGCTATCTCCGCCTTTTCTGCCTCGTCCGCATGGACCTTTTTCAGGAGCAAAAGGCTCAAAAATTCCAGCTGAGGAATTAATCCATCCGGCTCGTATCCCTGCCTTACTTCAAGACCAAAGGCTCTGTAAAAACCTTCTATGTCCGCAAGCTCTTGAGCTTTCCTTCCTGCCTTTTCAAGCTCGTAAGCAGTCTCCCAGCTGGGCGCCTTCAGAGATGTGGCAAAAAGGGAATTCCAGTCGCACTGGAGGTCCAAAAGCCTTTCTTCTCCCTCGTACTCCTGCAGACATGCTTTCAGAGCTTCTACATCAAAATCAATGCCAAGGTTTCTAAGGCTCAGGGAGAGGTCCTCAAGACTTTCTTTTAAAGCCTTCAGGGAGTCCTCCCCTGGATATTCAAAAGCCAGCGATATAAACTTGTAAAGGAAGGCTTTATAAAGTTCCATCTCACTCCACCTTTAGCCTTATCCATGAATAGCTTAGAGACTTCCTTGCCCCCACTTCTCCGTTGGCTCCATCCCACACTGCAAAGCTGGCGAAGGTTTCCTTGCCAGGTCCCCATTCAGGGTTTGAAGTGCTCTCTTCTACAAAAACCCTCTTTATAACCACATGCCATTTTCCATTCCTGTAAACACCTTTGCCCTCTGCCCCCTGTATATCTTTCCATGTGGAAGAACCATACCCCTCTGCAATCACTTCCCTTACTGGTGTGTTAAAGGTGTTCTTTCTGAAGACCTTCTCACCGCCTATGTAATTCAAAGCATACTGGTTTGCCCAATTCTCAGGATACCTATAAGGTGGATCTGCGTGTGGGTACCAGTCATAGGCATAATTAGGATATATCTTCGCAGTGTCGGAATAACCTTTTTCTATATTCTCTTGTCTGAAGGCACTCCAGTGTAGTATTAGAACTCTCTGACTTTTGTCTCCCATGGTTACCGGAACATCTGCAGAAGGCTTATAAGGAATCTGAACCGCCACAGCATCAGAGAATTTACCGATGAGGTGAAACCTGTCTTCAGTTTTATCAGACCAGGTCATATGAAAGGCTATACTTTTCCCATCGTTGAGACATCTTACAGCAATGCTTGTTACTGAAGGTTTAAGTTCCATCGGAACAGTTACAGCCTGACCACTGAGAGAAACATCTAAAGGCTTGACGCTTGCCCAAACCTTATCAAATGGGTCCAGGGGTAGGCTTTTTACCCTTTTACATACCATCTCCTGAGAAAAGGTAACACCCGAAAAAATAAGCCCTAAGATTAAGGCTTTCGTGTATCTCATGGCTCACCTCCTTAAGGTATATCCTGTCTCACCACATCAAGCTTTTCATCTTTGTGAGGTCTGAATTGAACAGGCTCAACCATTGGAACTCTGACTATCTCCTTTCCTGCTTCATCGTATGCCACGACCTCTTTCTTATCTACCTTGAAGGTATGAGGTATTCTGGGGGTTGAGCCAAAGAGGTGCAGAAGTGCTTGAAGTTCCGGCTCTTTACCTTCTCTCATAGCCATGTATGTCTTCACTGCATGTTCTGCACCAGGCCCAAACATCTGTTTTAGAAAGCTAACAGGAACATTTATGGGCGGTATGTAATAAACATTAGGCTCAAGCCCACTTTGAGGATATATTGGCAGTGCAACTTTTTTTACATGAACCAGAAAGTCTATAGGGTTTTCAGGTCTTGCCTTTTCAGGTGGGCTTATAAAGCCCATGAGCCTTATTTTACCTATACAGGTTATGACGCACTGAGGCTGGTAGCCATCTTCAACCCTTGGGAAGCATCCGATACACTTCTGAGAGATTCTTGCCACAAAATTGAAATGTGTTTTCTTGTAAGGACAGGCCTTTATGCATTCTTGATAACCCTCACACCTTTCTGGGTCTATGAGTACTATTCCATCCTCTTCCCTCTTGTATATTGCCTGTCTTGGACAGGCGGCGAGGCATGCAGGATAGGTGCAGTGATTGCATATTCTTGGAAGGTAGAACATCCATATTGGATGGGGTAGGTTTTCAAGGACAGTCCCCACATCTACTGGCTCGTTGACCTCGTCCTCACCCACGTTTGGATACATCCAGTCAAGCTCATCAGGCTTCCATCCGAGAACTATTTCTCCTTCTGGTGCATCAAAGACAGTTTTCTTGCTACCGTCAAGAAGTTCAAGAAGCTTTATATCCCAGCCGAGAGGATAAAAGCCCCAAGGTTTTGTCTCCACATTGTTCCAGAGCATATACTCCTGACCTCTTCCGGGTGTCCATGTGGTCTTGCAGGCTACTGTGCATGTCTGACAGGCTATGCATTTGTTGAGGTCCATAACCATCGCGAACTGTTTCTTTGGTCTCTTGGGCTCGTAGGGATAGTTAACTTCCCTGTTAAGTTGCCAGTTGTAGGCTTTGTGCGCCATGGCTCACCTCCTTTCAAACAAACTTACCTTGCAGGTATTTCTTGAGGGCTTCTGAAGCTGTTGTAGGTCTAAAGCCAAGTTTTACAGGTCTCCACATACCCTTTCCACCTATGCCACCGTCCTCCGCCTTGCTTATCCTGCAGAAGCCCTCTCTTGGAGCTCCTATAAGTCCGTGCACATCAAGCTCAAAGCCCTTTCCTATTATCTGACCCATAAGATTCTTTCTTATAAGAGTATCGGTCTGGTATGTGGGCTTAAACCATCCCCTTGTAACGGACTGATGGCTTCCACACCTGTATAGTGACTGGTAGTTTGTATCCGGGTTCTTTGCCATACCGTCCCTTCTTACCCTTGTTCCTCTTACAGTTCCATGGGAAGAGCCATACATGTTGAACCATATCTTGGCACAGCCTGGCGGTGTGTTGTTGGAAGCCCGTGCCCTTAAAAGAAGTCTACCAACCTCATAATCCTCTTTTCTCTTTTGCCAGCCTTCAAAGGGTCTATCCTGAGGGTCTGCATCCACGTAAACATAGTCGCCATCCTGTATGCCCATTTTCTGAAGGTCCTTAGGGTTTATATCTATGTATGCTTCGGAGATAAAGGGCATTCTCTTATCGTGTCTGTAAATGTCTCCGAAGGGTCCAAAAAGAAGAGTGGTTACATCCGTGTCCCCCGTTGTTGTATGTGCTGCATGCCTGTATTTGGGCGTGTGAACTATGTGGGTTGCTCCTACAGTTACTATGAGAGGATGCTTTGTTCCAGGTAGCTTTTCCGGTTCTACAAGCACATTTCTCGCCTGCCTCCACTCTGTGCTCAGTAGGGCATCCTTGCTGCTTACTCCATAATCTTCTGGTTTCTTGGGTTTCAAAAGTGGATATGGTTTTGCCACGATTACGTTGGGTTCGTGATGGGTTGAATCAATGGGTTCTCTGTATACTGGAAGGTTCTCTCCAGCATTTATAAACTCATCTTCTTCTCTGTAAAACTCAAGCCTTCCGCTCTTGGTATACCATGGCATATTTTCTTTTGTCTGGTCTTCACCCACATACTTGGGATAACTTCTCGTCATTATCAGGGATGGTATGCCTTCATGGGCTTTCTTGGCTATATCCTCAAGCCTGTATCCCCTCAAGTTTGATGAAGCGTCTATAACTCTCTGAACATAAACCACATCCTGCTTTCCTTCTAAGACAAACTTCCAGTAGTTTCTGAACCTTTCATCACCTGTAAGTTCTGTCAGCCTGTTGGCAACGAGGGCAAAGGTTTCTGCATCGTTCTTTGTGTCAAAGAACCTCCTGTGCCCTGTCTTAGGCCATACGTACACAAAGGGATTTGTAACAGAGCCTGCTATATCCCAGTATTTGTTCTCATTCCATGCATCCACACCAAGGACTATGTCCGAGTATTCACAGGTAAGAGACCACCACCATTCGTTGGTAACTATGCACTCAATCTTTGGAAGAGTGTTCATTATTATGTTGTATTTCCACTTGGCGTTTCCAAGGGCTGAGTTAGCATCAACAAACCATATGAATTTTGTGGGCGTTGGCATGTGTGTTTTACCGGTGATGAGATGTTCACCCATATACTGGGGGTGGTCATCGTGGGAGTAGTAGTGGGCGGATTCTGGCTTCCAGTAAAACTTAACCCTTGCAGGCTTTTTGGGGTCAAGTTCTACATTGAATGGGTCCTCTGCAAGATATTGTGGTGCCCCGTTAAACAGAGCGAGCCTGAAGTTTCCTGCATATGAACCTATGTTTCCAGTTTCATGACCGATGTTGTCGGTCAGGGCACATATCATATACATAGCCCTGTCCTTCAGGTCTGCATGCTGATACTGGTTTACACCCATACCCTGAGCCAGCTTCATGTTTCTTGGATGCTTTGCTATCTCCCTTGCAAGGGACTCTATCTTCTTTGCTGGAACGCCAGTTATCATTTCAGCTTGCCTGGGCGTGTAATTGCTTTCAAAGAACTCAAGGTAAACCTGAAAGAGGGGCTTTACTTCAATTTCTTTACCATCAACTGTCTTAACCTTATAGCTTCCGGTCAGGGCAGGGTCTATACCAAGTTTCCAGAAGTCCTCACCCACATCATCCCTTGTTATAACCTTTGGAGAATTTGTCTTTGTGTCCCAGACCACAAAGTCGTTCATATCATTATGCCTTATTGACTCTGGTATGTACTGCTTGTCCTGCTTGTAGAAGGGCGGGAGGGGTTCACCGGGCTTAAAGGTAACAGCCTTTTTAAGTGGTTTGGGTTGATAGTTGGGTATAATGTCCATTGCCCTCAAAACCTTTCCATTATCCATCCTGACGAGTAGGGGCATATCGGTAAAGCTTTTCACATACCTTTCCTGATAGAGTTTTTCCTTCATTATCACGTAGGCTATTGACAGGGCAAGCGCTGTGTCCGTTCCAGTCCTAACCACAATAAGCTCATCTGCAGACCTTGCCGTGGGTGAATAGTCGTTGGATATGACTATAACCTTGGAACCTTTTATCCTTGCCTCTGTTAGCCAGTGACAGTCAGGCATCTTTGTGGTAAAGGGGTTCATGCCCCATAGTATGAGGAGCTTTGAATGTTCAAACATGCATAGGTCAAACTCTACGTTCTGCTGCCCAGAAACCATGGGATGCCCGGGTGCGAGGTCTGTATGGAAGGCGTAGTTGTCCCACCCCCTTCCACCAAGAGCTTTATCTGGTCCGACACCCCTTATGTGACTGTCAAGAAGAGCCAACATGTTTGCCATCCTGTAAGGAGATGTATACCTTACAACTGCGAGGAAGGGCATTGAACCCCTGAACTTGAGAACTCTGGTGCCCGCACCCTCCATTGCGTCAATCATCGGCTTAGGATAATGTCCCTGTGCTTCAAGTTTTCTTCTTCCCTCCTCCCCAGAGTAGGTGGTTGCTATGTTTATGAGCGTCTTTGCGATTATGTCTGCCACTTCATCCCATGTGACTTTTATGAACTTATCCTTTCCTCTCTGGAAGTATTTCTCTGGGGGCTTTCCTGTCTTGGGGTCTCTTGGAAAACCAGCCTTATACCACTCGTAGAAACCCTTTCTCACCATTGCACCCTTTACCCTTCTGTCCCCGTAAAACCTTCTCATAAGGGCTATGCCCTTGTTACAGCACCTCGGATCCCACCGGTGGGAAGCTCTAAGCCCGTATATGTCCGTTGCCTCACCAAACTTATAAGTGGGCTCTATCCTTGTTATTACTCCGTTCTTCACATGGGCTGTCAGCAGACAGTTGTGTGTGTCGTTGGGGGCACAGAGAAAGACAAAAGATGATTCAGAACGGTATATGTCCCTGTAAAATCTCTCCCAGTCTCTGTTTGGATAGTAGGAGAGTGGATTTTCCACCTTTACAACCGGTTCAAAGACCCTTATGGCAGAGAAGGCAGGGCTGGAAAGAGCGCTCAGGCTCAGAGCACCAGCCTTTATAAGGTCTCTACGAGTGAGGTCTCCCATGGCTTCACCTCCTGTTGATTAAAATCATACTTATAATCATAAGCCATTCCATATCATATGTCAAGTATTAATATTCTTATATTTTTATCTTAAAATTGCACCATCTTTCATCTCCACTATCCTCTGGGAGAGCTCGGCAAGCTCCAGCTCGTGGGTTACCATGACTATGGTAGTCCCTTCCGAGTTTATCTCTCTGAATATCTCCATCACCTTCTGGGTGTTTTTGCTGTCAAGATTTCCAGTTGGCTCGTCAGCAAGTATTACAGAGGGCCTGTTTATGAGTGCCCTTGCTATGGCGACCCTTTGCATTTCCCCTCCAGATATCTGATAAATCTTTCTTCTCTCCTTTCCTTCAAGACCAAGCCTCTTCAGGAGCTCGTAAGCCCTTTCCCCTGCCTCTTTCCTATGCATACCCATCTTCACCGCCGGAAGCATCACGTTCTCAAGAAGGGTGAACTCAGGTATTAAGTAATGAAACTGAAATACAAAGCCTATCTTCCTGTTTCTTATCTCTGAGAGCCTTTTCTCATTTGAAAAGTCAATCTTTTCTTCTTCAAAAAAAACATGGCCCTCTGTTGGTCTGTCAAGCAAACCCATGATGTAGAGCATGGAGCTCTTCCCAGAACCGCTGGCTCCAATTATGGCAACAAACTCCCCTTTCAGAATGCTCAGGTCTATACCCTTTAGAATCTGCTCCTGACCTATGGATTTTTTTACACCTTTGAGCTCCAACACCTTCATTGGCTTCTGAATATATCCACCGGGTTGAGTCTGCTTGCCCTGTAGGAGGGATAAAGGCTGGCAAGAAGGGAGAAGAAGAGGGAAAAAATAAGTGCGTAGAAGTAGAAGATAGGACTTCTGTCAAGCACAAAGCCCCTTGTTCTTATAAGCCCTTCCACGTCAAGCCTTACAGATTCCAAGTATTCCTGAAGTCCAAAGCCAAGCACCGAGCCCAGAAGGGCTCCAAGCACTCCCACTACGAAACCTTCAAGCATAAAGATGAGCAGAACATCCTTTCTTGTAAAGCCCATAGCCATGAGTATGGCTATGTCTTTCTTTTTCTCAAGGACTGTCATCATTATTATGTTGAAGATTCCAAAGGCGGACACGGTGAGTATGGCAAAGACAATCATGTAGGTTATGATATTCTGGATTCTGAAGATACCAAGAAAGTTTCTGTATGCCTTCTGCCAGCTTTCTACCTCGTAAGTTATAGAGCTCTGAAGTTTCCTTGACAGCCTCTCAGCCAGGTTAACGTCCCTTATTTTCAGCACAATCTCGTTTACCTCACCTTCCTTCTCGAGTAGTCCCTGAAGGGTCTTTATGTTTATGTAAACCCTGGTATCGTCAATGTTTGTAATGCCAGATTCAAAAAAGTCCTCTACAGTCACAAGAATAGTCTGCCCGTTAGGTGCCACAAGAAGGAGTTTTTTACCCAGCTCTTCAATGCCCAGACTCTTCGCCACCAATGCACCAACTATGACACCGGTTCTGTTTGTCTCAAGCCTTCGCAGGTTTTTGTGAACCAGAAATCTTTCTATTACGGAGGCCTTTGGCTCTCTCTGTGGGTCTATACCCAGAAGAGTTACTGGCTTGTCTTTTACTCCATACTTGAGGATTCCTCTGCTTACGAGCCTGGGTGCCACACCCAGAACTTCCGAGTTGTCCTCAAGCCTCTGCACCAAATCCTGCCATCCCAGTATTCTGTCCTTTTCCCTGGGTTTTTCACCAAGAAGAAGGGCTGTAGCCTCCACCTGCTGATGCTCTTCCCTCGGCTTTATCCTTATATGTGGCTCTAGGTCTATGACCTGCTGTATAAAGTAGTTCTGAAAACCAAGCATAAGGGAGCTCATCACTATGAAGGCGGAAACTCCTATGGAAACGCCAACCACAGAAACAAGCGTCTGTCTTTTCCTTTCAAGGAGAAGTTTGAAGGCAACAAAGAGCACATGTCTCATGGCAGTATTACTCTGTCACCCGGCCTGAGTCCCTCTAATACCTCAAAATACTCTCCGTATCTCCTCCCAACCTTTACGGGAGTCTTTACCCTTCTCACCCCGTCGTAAAGAAGCACATGCCCTTCTCTGTAAGCCACCGCCGGTATGAGAAGAGCTCTCTTCCTCTCCACCTCTATCTGACCGTCCACCGTTGAGCCGTTGGGAAGGTCTTCTGGCAGTTCTGCACTTACCTTTACCGTTATGAGCTTTCTGCTTCTGTCCACTTCCCTTACTACCTGAAAGACCCTTCCCTCAAAACTTCTTTCAGGGTATGCATCCACCCTTAGAAGAACCCTCTGTCCCTCCTTCAGCATACTGGCATACTCCTCATCCACTTCAAGCCATACCTCCCATCCTCCTGAACCCACTGAAAAGAGTCTGTTTTCCTGACTTATGTGGTTTATGTAATCACCGGGGTTTACAAACTTTTTCAGCACATACCCCTCTATGGGGCTTTTTATGGTGTATTTTTCCTTTTCTCTTATGAGCCTTTCCCTCTCCGCCAGAAGCACCCTTTCCTCAGACCTGAGAGAGTTTATGGCATCCTCGTAGCTACTTTTTGCCCTTTCATGCTCTTTTGAGGCCAGTTCATACTGAGTTCTGCTCTGCTCATAGGTTTCTCTCGGTATAAGACCCTGTGAAAAGAGCCTTTCCCTTCTCTCAAAAAGCCTCCTGCTGTTTTCCATACTTACGCGTGAAGATTCAACGGCATTTTCAAGGCTTCTCAGATAGGGTGAGCCTTCCTTCAGCCTCTCACGCACAAGATTGAGCCTCTCTGATGCCTCCCTTATGCCCGCCTCCAGGGGTCCTGCATCCATCAGGGCAAGCACCTGCCCCTTTCTTACAAAGTCCCCCTCCTTCACATAAACTTCCTTCACATGTCCGGAAACTTCAGCCCTTACCACCACATACTGGCTCGCCTTTGCAAAACCGGAGCCGTAAACCAGTATCTTTACCTCTTCCTCCTTTGCCACTGCGTAGTTTTCCCTGTTTCCTCTTACTGCGAGCAAAAGCACAAGGAGCGCAATAAAGATTAAGGGAAGAGCCAGGAGGAGCCTGCGCATCTCTGTTATATTATCACAGAACCCCTATCCTTTCCCTGTTACCTAATACCACCAGAATGTCATCTGGAAGTATTACCTCCTCAGCTGATGGGTTAACTATGAACCTTTCGCCCCTCTTTATGGCAAGCACTGTCACATCGTATTTTCTTCTGAGGTCAAGCTCCCTGAGGGTTCTGTTGTGAAGTCTCTGCGGTGGCTTCATTTCAAATATGCTGTAGTTTTCCGCTATGGGTATCTCCTCTATAAAGCCACCCATGAGAAGAGAATGGGCAAGCCTTATGGCCATATCCCTTTCAGGATGTATTACCCTGCTCACCCCAAGCCTTTCAAGAATTCTTCCATGAAGTGGGTTGACCGCCTTGGCTATTATCTCTTTCACTCCAAGCTCCATGAGCTGAACCACCACGAGTATGCTTGCCTCAATGTTTTCCCCTATGCTCACTATCACCACATCCGCATTGGCTATGCCAGACTCCTTTAGGGCCTTTTCATTGGTGGCATCAAGTATGAAGGCTTGAGATACAAGCTCCGCTATGGCCTTTACCTTCTCCTCATCCACATCACAGGCTATAACCTCCGCACCGCCTTCGGCCAAGGTCTTTGCCACGTTAAAACCGAACCTTCCAAGTCCAATAACTCCAAAAACCTTCTTCATATCAAAAGCCTCGCCTCAGGAAGTTTTACATGAGTTGGTTTTTCTTTACCCACAAGGGCAAGCATAAAGCCAAGCAGGCCCACCCTTCCTATGAGCATGCTTAGAATTATAAGGCCTTTACCCAAGGGAGAAAAGTCTGCAGAGAGGCTAAGGCCCTTAGGATTGCCCAAAGAAAGCCCCACAGTAGCAAAGGCCGATACCGTCTCAAAGAGAGCGGGCAATAGTTTTATGTTTTCAATCTCTGCCAGAAGCATGGCCACAATAGTGTTGTAGGCAAAGGCCAAGCTAAGTATAACCATAGCCCTATGCACTTGAACTTCTATGAGCCTCCTTCCAAAGACTACCACATCTTGCCTACCCTTTATATAAGAAAGCACAGCCAAAAAGACCACCACAGCCGTTATGGTTTTTATGCCCCCACCAGTGCCACCGGGAGAAGCTCCCACAAACATAAGGTTTATTATCAAAAACTGGGATGCCTCAGAAAGCTTTGCAATATCTATGGTGTTAAAGCCGGCCGTTCTGGCAGAAACGCTATGAAAGAAGCTTGCAAGCACCTTTTCTCCCAAAGACATATCTTTGAAGCGCCACAGGTCAAAAAGAAGGAAAATAAAGCCTATAAGAATAAGAAAGGAAGAAGACAAAAAGACAAGCTTTGTATGTGTAGAAATCCTCCTTATCTCACCCCTTTTGTAGAGTATTAGCTCGTATATAACATAAAAGCCCAACCCACCAAGGATTATCAAAAGGCTTATAACCAAGTTTACCCATACATTTCCCCTAAAACCCATAAGGTTATCAGAAAAGGTGGAAAAGCCGGCGTTGTTGAAGGCGGAAACAGAATGAAATAGGCTGGCAAAAAAGGCATTTGCTGGGTCCCTTAGTTTAAACAGAAAAGGCGGAAAGAGGGCAAGCATGCCAAGGAACTCAATAAAGAAAACAATGGGTATAATCCTTTTTATAAACCTTACAAGCCCATGCATACCGGGATAGTTAAAAGACTCTGCCAGCATAAGCCTATCTCTCAAACCTAGCCTCTTCCTAAGGGATATAAAAAAGTAAGTGGTAAGGGTCATATATCCAAGGCCACCTATTTGAATAAGGGCCAATACCACAACCTTTCCAAAGAAGTTTAGGTCTTTTTCCGTGTCAAGCACCACAAGGCCTGTTACCGTTGTGGCAGAGGTGGCGGTAAAAAGGGCGTCCAAGTAGCTTATAGGTCTTGTGGTGGAAAGATATATAAGGACGGAGCCTATGAGTATTACTACTAAGTAGGAAGTCAGCAATATTCTATGTGGCGTCCACTCAAAATTTTTCATGCCTTAGTTAAATTTTAATTATATTTGTTTTCACAAGGTCAGTTTATAAACAGCCCCCGCAGGGCAATTCCCTTGACAAAATTCTAAGGTTGCTATATTACATAAACAGAGAGATGATAAAGCTATGAAATGGGAGCTTTTTAGGGCGGATTGCAAACTCTGCGACAAGATGGAAAACATGATAAGAGAGAGCTTCCCCTTGGTGAATTTAGAGGTTCATAGGGCAAGTGAATGTATAGATGGGAGTTGCTGTAAATTGGCTGAAAACTATGGAATTAGATGCGTGCCAACCCTTGTTATAAATGGAAAGATCGTAGCAGAAGGCATTGTTGATAAAAATGTAATAGATGAACTAAGAAGGAAATATTACAAGGTCTAAAATAATTGAATTATGAAGGTTGAAAGGGTTATAAAAGTCTATTTAACAAGAGAAGGCATAGATATACCCGAAGAGAGATTAAGCAGTATAGTTTTAGAACTAAAATCTTGGTTAAAGCCTTCCCTTGAAGGGTCTGGCATTATAAAAACACAGGAAGGTGATTTTACTCTTATGCATTCCCATTACGGAGAACCGTACCATAGCCTATCTGCCGGTGCCATAAGGGAATGTCTTGAAAAGTTTTTTAACCCTTCTGGACTTTTGGAGAAGGTACAAAGCCTCAAAAGGATAAACATCTTAGATATTGGCTTTGGACTTGGCTATAATGTGGCTGTAGCCATCAAAAAGTTAAAAGAGATAAACCCACTTATAGAGATTGAAATAATATCCCTTGAGAAGGAAGTGCCTGCTCAAGTTCCACCAATGCCAAAAGAGTTTAGAAGCATCCACAAAAATATTTTGGAAAAGCTTCCCAGCTTTGAGGAAGATGGTGTAAGTTTTAAGCTTTACCTTGGGGATGCAAGGGAAAGTATAAAGAAGATAAAAGACTTTGAAGCCCATGCGGTTTTTCATGATGGCTTTTCACCTTACAGAAATCCAGAGCTGTGGAGCCTTCAGTTTCTCGCTCAGGTAAGGAGACTTATGGTTGCTGATGGTGTGTGGGTTTCTTACACCTCTTCCCTGCCTGTGAGAAAGGCCCTGAAGGAGCTGGGCTTTAGCCTCTTTTCTACGGAGGGCGTGGGCAGGAAGAGGGGAGGAACGGGAGCGTGTTTTGGCTGTGAAGAAAGGCTCAAAAAGGATGAGAAAAGAAAGCTCTGTCTTTCCCCTTATGCCATACCCTTCCTTGACCCCGAAATGAAAAGTGAGCCTCTGGATATACTCCTTGACTACAGGATAAGGGTGGAACTTCTGAAAATGGCCCAGGGCGGACTTGAACCGCCGACACCCCGGTTTTCAGCCGGGTGCTCTACCAACTGAGCTACCGGGCCTGTGAAGTTAATATTATATATCCAAGGAGGGAAAAATGACAGCCCTTTTTGTGCTCTTTTTTCTTCTCACCTCCTGCGGTGATGTTTTTGTGGAGAAGGACCTCCTTCAGAGACCTCAGTCAAAGAGATGTTCTGACTGTCATGCGGAGATATTCAGAGAGTGGGAAAAGAGCAGGCATGCCATGGCATGGAAGAGCGAAAAGTTCAGGCTTGAAAGCGAGGATTACACAAAGACCAAGTGTCTTTCCTGCCACGCACCCCATCAGGTTGACCCGGAGATAAAACCCGTCCTGAGGGTTGAGTTCAAAGAGGATGGGGTTTCCTGCGTTGCCTGCCATTTCAAAGAGCAGACAAAGGCTATGCACGGACCCCACAAAGTATGGTCTCCACCTCATCCATCACGGCAGGACCTTAACTACACAAAGTCCTTCTTCTGTGCAGGATGCCATCAGGAAACATACAGGGAATGGCATTTAACAAAGGTTCAGAAGTCCTGTCAAGACTGCCACATGCCCTCCATGGGAGAAAAAAGGCTCGTTCAGAAGTTTCCCTTTGAATACTTCCACAGCAAAAAGCCAAGACATGACCACAGCTTTCCTGCTGGTAAGGCAAAGCCAGAGGATGTGCTCCTTGAGCTGGAAAGGGGAGAAACTCTGAGGCTTAAGGTAACCAACCTGGGTGTTCCCCACAACCTGCCCACCGCAGACCAGGGGGACCCAAAGCTCTACATAATAGTGAACGCAACCCTTCCCACAGGAGAGTCTGCAAGGGTGGTAAGAGTCCTTTCCTATCAGGCAAAAAACGCCCTTGTGTATGGTGTCCCCACCTACATTGACCTTCCATGGCAGGAGGTGGAGAGCCTGAGTGTCAGCGTGCAGAGGAAGCTGAGCTGGAAGGAAGAGAGGGAGAAGATAAAGGAGGTCAAAGTCAGGTAGTATAAGTTTTTCTTATAATGCTATAAGCAAATGTGGATTGATTGTATGCGACAGGACTTATTAATATTTTTACTCCTACAAGGCTAAGAGGAGGTAAAATATGGCACAGCACGAGGTGCACCACCACCTTGGAGAGCACGAGTACAGCTACTGGCCCCTGCCCGTAGGTCTTGCAGTTCTCTTAATCCCGCTCACCTTCATAGCCCTTATGGTGTGGCAGAAGCCCATGCTTGCTCTCATCTTTGGGGGCGTGAGTCTCGTCCTCTTTGTTCTGGGTATAGTGGGTTGGATAAACGAGTTCTTCTCAAAGGGGCATGAAGAGGGGCTTGGTATGCCCGCTATGATGTTCTTTATAGTGTCTGAGGTGGTAATATTCGGAACCATGTTTGCCGGCTTTTACATGGCAAGGGCAACGCATGCAGATGTGTGGGCTCAGTGGGTCCCAAAGGGCATGAACCTGACCATACCTGTCATACTTACCTTTATCCTGTGGGCATCAAGTGCCACCATAGCCATAGCGGAGAAGCTCTTTGAAAGAGGCAGGAATGGGCTTTCTGCCTTCTTTGTTCTTCTTACTATAGCCCTTGGCTCTGCCTTCATGGTTATTCACGTTATGGAGTGGCTTCATCTCTGGCACGAAGGCTTTACCCTCAGCTCCAACATGTATGGCACTGGCTTTTACATGCTCACAGGTATACACACCTCTCACATAGTGGTTGGTCTTCTTACCATGCTGGTTGCCATGTTCCTTCTTTTGACGGGAAAGGCAGGTGAGCACAAGGGACACACCTACATCAAGGCAATAACCATGTACTGGCACTTTGTGGACATTATGTGGCTTCTCGTGGCAAGCAGTGCCTACCTGATAGGTAGCCTGGCATGAAACCTCTGCTTCTGTTAGCCATGCTCTTATCCCTCACCTTTGCCAGAGAGCCATACGAATATGGCAGATACACAAGCTACTATGGAGAGCAGGATGTGAGCGTTGTAAAGATACAGGAGGACCTCTTCATAGGCAAACAGGTCCCAGACGTGAGCGTAAAGACCATAAAGGGAGAGGTAAGTTTGAGAGAGTTCATATCCGGAAAGCCTACAGCCCTTCTCTTTGCCTACTACACCTGTGATACAGTCTGCCCGATTACTGCAGAAAACCTCTACAAAGTCTCAAAAAATCTTCCCAGAGACTACAGATACCTGGTCCTATCCTTTGACGAGAGGGATAACATTGAAACTATGAAACAGTTTATGCTCAGAAACTTTGGCACCACAGACCTGCCAGATAACTGGCTCGTGGGGCTTCTTTCAAAAGAGGACATAAGGAAGCTGACCCAGTCTTTGGGCTACAAGTTCTACTTCATAGACAGGGACAGGATATTTATACATCCCAACGTAACCATATTCCTGTCTCCAGAGGGAAGGATAATGAGGTATCTATACGGTGCATTCCTGAGAGACAGGGACATAAGCCTTGCCTTTGTTGATGCTCAGAGGGAGAAACCCTCGGTAAACAACATCGTTGACCTTGCCATACTCGCCTGTTACAGGTATGACCACGCAAGGAGCAGGTATGTGATAGACCCTACTCTTATATTTGCAGGTCTTGGCCTGCTGGGACTCTTTGGAACCTTTTCCCTTGCATACCTTTACAGCAGAAATAGAAAGGAGGTGCACCCATGAAGGAGATTCTTGCCTATCCTGCCAATTACTGGCAGACCATGTACGAGATATGGCTCTTTATAGCGGTGGTGATTTATCTCGTCGTATTCATCCCCGGAGCCTATTTCCTCATCAAGTATCGTTATAGGAAGGGTGTAAATGAAAAAGCTCAGCATGTGCATGAGAGCAAGGCCCTTGAAATACTCTGGACCATAATCCCCACCATAGTGGTCATATACCTGGCAACGCATAGCTTTGCCTTCTACAGGGTTCAGAGAAATGCTCCAGAAGGTGCCATGGAAATTAAGGTTACTGCCTTCATGTGGGGCTGGGAGTTTGATTATCCTAATGGTAAGAAGGTCTTTTCCTTTTTCAACAGCGTGGTAAACCCTGAAACAAACACCTACCTTAAGCCAGAAGAGGTTAACGATATGTTCAAGGCATACATACCCGCAGAAACCCCTGTAAAAGTGCTTCTCACTTCAAGGGACGTGATTCACTCCTTCTATGTTCATCCTGCCAAGGTGACGGAGGATGCTGTACCTGGAAGGATAACCCACATGTGGTTTCAGATAAACAAACCTGGGGAATACTGGGTCTTTTGCAGGGAATACTGCGGAACCCAGCATTCAAAGATGGCAGCTGTGCTCAAGGTTGTTCCTAAGGAAGAGTTTAATAGATGGCTGAACGAAGGTATGCAAACAAGCAATGCTTCAGATAAACAAAACCTTTAAAGGAGGTGCATCACCATGGCTGCAGTGAGCTACAGGCCCTATTTCAGTGCGGGTCTTAAAGAGTGGATATTTACCACGGACCACAAGAAGATAGGTATCATGTACGGGGTAACCAGCCTTGTTTTCTTTCTCATAGCTGGTCTATCTGCCCTTGCCATAAGGATGGAGCTCTATCAACCTGGTCTGCAGTATATGGGGGAGGATACTTACAATCAGGCTCTCACGGTGCATGGAGTTCTCATGCAGTTCTGGTGGGCTGTTGCCATATGGAGCTCTTTTGGTAACTATCTTCTGCCCCTGATGATAGGAGCAAGAGATGTTGCATTCCCAAGGCTCAACGCCCTGAGCTACTGGTTTTTCTTCGCCGCGAGCGTGCTTGCCCTCATAACCCTTCTCCCGGGCAACCACATAAGGATGATGTGGACGGGTTACCCTCCCTTTTCTCTTAACGAAAACGCAGGACCCGTAGCCTTTTACGCCCTTATAATACATATGCTGGGTGCTTCATCTCTTGCAAGTGCAATAAATCTGGTAGTAACAAACCTCACCATGAGGGCACCTGGCATAACCCTCAAGAAGATGAACCTCTTTCTGCACTCTTTCCTTGCCATGAACGTTATTCAGATTCTTGGTGTTCCTGCCCTTGCGGGTGCAGTGACTATGCTCCTTATGGACAGGTATTTCCATACCGCCTTCTTTGACCCTACGAGGGGTGGAGACCCACTTCTCTATCAGAACCTCTTCTGGTTCTACTCTCACCCCGTTGTTTACGTTATGATACTTCCAGCCTTTGGTCTAATATCTGAGATGATAGCCACCTTCTCAAGGAGGGAGATTTTTGGCAGGACCTCAATGATAATAGCCATATGGGGTATAGCCATACTTGGCTTTATGGTCTGGATACACCACATGTTTACCAGCGGTGTGCCAGACTGGATAAGGATACTTTTCTCCTACACAACAGTCCTCATAGGTGTTCCCACGGGTATAAAGATATTCAACTGGATATTTACCCTCTACAAGGGCTCTGTGAGGTTTACTGCGCCCATGCTTTACACACTGAGCTCCATATTCATGTTCCTTATAGGTGGTCTTACGGGTATACCCCTAGGACTTCCGGCCTTTGACATCGCGGTTCACGACTCCCACTTCGTGGTTGCTCACTTCCACTACGTGCTGGGCATGGCTCTGACCCTTGCAGCCTTTGGTGGCTTCCACTACTGGTATCCAAAATTCACAGGCAGGATGTATAGCGAGCTGTGGGCTAAGATAGGACTTGTGGTAATTATGATAGGCTCCAACCTTTTCTATTTCCTCCAGTTCATAGTAGGTCTTGAGGGAATGCCCAGAAGGTATGCAGACTACCCGGCTATAGAGAGCTGGATAAGGCTCCATGAACTTCAGACCGTGGGTGCAATGATACTCGGTTTTGGCGTGCTCATAGCCATTTTAAACCTTCTTCTCTCCACAAAGCTTGGCAAAAAGGCGGAAGACAACCCCTGGCAGTCTCCATCCCTTGAGTGGCTCATACCCTCTCCACCACCACCTCATAACTTCGATAAGACACCTCATATGCCAGAGGACTGGGACCCATACAACTACGAGTGGCTTGAAAAACAGCACAGGAAGCAATAAGCTGACGGGGCCTGCGCGCCCCCTTTAAATATGAGAAAGAAGCTTGCACTCATAATACTTCTGTTACTTGTTGCTCTTTCTTTCTTTCTAAGTGTTCTTTACTTTGCAAACCCTGAGCACAGAAGGGAGAAAATACAGGAATACAAAAACAAGATAGAAAAGCGAAGGCCTCAGTAGTAGTAGCCCACAGATAGATACACTTTAAACTTTCTGAACCATTCCTTTTCAAAGGGGAAGGCTATGTCCAGCCTTATGGGTCCTATTGGTGTGTTCACACCCAATGCTCCACCTGCGTCTGCTTTAACATCCCTGAAAAGGTCTCTGGGCTTGTTGGCAACGCTTCCGGCATCTCCAAAAACAACTCCCACAAAGGGCTCTCTCAGTGGAAGTATGAATTCAAGCCTTCCAAAGGTGTAATACTTGCCGCCATCAGGCTGACCTACCTCCTCAAAGGAGTAGCCCCTCAGGTCCCTAAGACCTCCCAGGAAAAACCTGTCAAATATGGGTGCATCCCCCCACACCGCGCCACTTGCTACCTTAAAGCTGAGTTTAAGACCTCTTTGCATGGGTATCAGATAAAAGGTGGAGAGGTCAAATCTGGCGTAACGCGCATCTCCCTCTACAAGGCTGAAACTTATGCTATCGTAGTGTATCCTGCTGGGTGAGAAAATGTCGTCCTTGAACTCTCTTATGAGAAAGGTCCCATATTTTCTGATATGAAATACCTGTCCGTCCACCTTATTTTTCAAAATGCTGAAAACAGGACCTATGGATGTGTCCCTTGTTATCCTGTATCCCAGCTGAAGGTTAGAACCATAAGAGTCAAGCGTGTAGCTTTTGTGCTCCTCATAGCTTTTAAACATGTTTGATTTAAACCAGTATCTGCTTGAAAAGAAAAAATTGTCTGAAATGCTCAGGTCATACAGCTCTCTCTTGCCAGTCCTTCTGTATCTAAATCCAGAGGAAATGCCCAGTCCAAAGAGGTTTTTCAAACCAAGAAAGCTCTCAAGGGAGATATTTTCTTCCGTGTTGTATCCAAGGGAAAGGTCAAAGATTCCTCTTTTGTCTTCAGATACCTGAATCAGACGGTGCACAAGCTTTTTCTCTCGGTCAACAAAAGTATCTATGGACACACCGCTGAAAATTCCACTGCTCAGCATGTTGTGCAAGGTCATGTCGTTTAACATTTCCGAGTAATCTTCTGACTTCTCCGTCATGTAGGAGAGTTCACGGAGTGAAGTTTTATTATAGCCGTAATAAACTGTTTCGCCTGTTTTGTATACTGGTCCTTCCTTCACTCTGTATATGTATATGTAAAAGGTTGTTTTTTCATCCTCTTCAATCTTTACATCTATATCATATTCACCCTCCATAAGTCCCTTTTTGAGGAAATAGTTTTGAAGGTCAAGGTTCAGAGCTTCAATAAAGTCTGTGTTGAATATGGCTGGAAGTTTTTCTCTGTGTTTTTTGAATAGGTTTTCTATTTTTTTATTTTCTCCTTCGTATTTCAAGTCTTTCAAAACCTGTTTTTTACCCTGAATAATTTCTATGCGCACTTTCACGCTCTTTTCATCTCTGAGAATATCCTTGTCTAACCTGCCAGTCGCAAGAGTGTAACCATCCTTGCGGAGCTTTTCAAGTTGAGAATTCAGGAGCGCTTCCAGTGTGTCCTCGTCGTAGAGCTGTCCCTCAAAGCCTTCTCCAACCATCCTGTATCTTTCCCCCTCTTGGACTCTGAAGTTTATGCTCTCTCCTTTTACTTCGTAGTCAACCCTCACATCAAAAAAACCCTTTCTGTGGTAAGCCCTTATGATGTTTTCCTTTGCCTCCTCAAGAGAGAAGGGGTCAACCCCCTTTCTTTCCAGACCGCTTATTACTGCGAGCTCCTTTTCTGTGAAAAAGGAAGCACCTTCTGCGTGCACTCTGTATCTTTTTCCTTCAATTATCTGAAAGATGGGTCTGGCAACGAAGCCTCTTCCTGTTATGGCACCCAGGGTGGCAAGGGGATGGCTGAAAAGGTTTGATATGCCTTCAGATATTGAGCCGAGTATTCTTAAGGGTTTCCTTTTCACCTCCATTTCTCTTGGCATAAGAACCTCGTAGAAGGGTCTTTTTAGTCTTAGCTTTTCCAGACCCTCGTAGTAGACAAAGCTATCCCAGAACCCTTCCCCTATGTAAAAGTCCTGGAGCTGAAACACGCTATCTCTGAAAAGGCTTTCCTTTACCACTCTACCTCTTACAAGCCCTATTGCCTGGTCCAGGATGGAGGGTGGGTAGCTTGAACCTCTGTATACTCCTCCCTCTGTAAAATATACTGGTCCCTCATCTATTCCTATGTAGAGGTCTATGTAACCTTCTTCGTCTTTTATCAGCGTCACGCCTACTGAGGTGTCAAGAAAACCTCTGTCCATGTAAAGCCTTTTTATCCTTTCTTCTACATCTCCCTCTCTGAACTCAGGACCCCGCACAGGCATACCCTCATAAAAGCCAAGGTATGAAAGTATCTCCTCCCTCAGAAGTGCCACGTTTCCCCTTATATGTATAGACCTAATTATTGGAAACCTCTCCACATATATGTATATACTTTCTCCATCCTCCATGAGGTAAACATCCTTCACATCCTCTATTTTCCTGATAATATCAATCATTTCCCTGTAATTCTGCTGGTTTACAGTCCTCTCCAGATTGCTTTTCCTGAGTGGGTAATTGGATATGATAAAAACCTGAGCAAAGAGGCTCATGGGAAAAAGGAGGAGAAGAAGAAAAGGGAGCATATTATAATTTTAGCAATGGACCTCAGCAGAAAGGTGCTCTTTTCAAACCCCGGCCTGGGTTATGCGGATATTCAGAAAAAGGACGAGAAAGAAGTTGCTATTGAGTTTGAATCCATACTTCTCAAGGAGATTCTGAAGGCAGCCTTCAAGCCAATTCTTGAGAGTAAGTCTTTTGACACCAGGCTATACTACGATACCTTCCTTGAAAATCTCAGTAAAAAGCTGGCGGAGGCGGGAGGAATTGGTATAGCAAGGTTCATACTAGAGAACATTAAAGATGGGAAGACTTGACAGGGTAAGTCCTTTTATAGTTATGGACATCCTCAAGGAGGCTCAGAACATAGGGGATGTAGTCCATATGGAAATAGGCGAGCCAGACCTTGAACCTCCACCCGGTGCAGTAGAGGCTCTTGAGAGGGCTGTGAGGGAAAAGAGATACTTCTACACACCAAGCCTCGGCCTATGGGAACTCAGGGAACGCGTAGCCCGGCACTATTACGAATACTATCATGTTGACGTATCCCCATCAAGAGTTATCATAACAACGGGCACATCAGGAGCCTTTCTTGTGGCCTATGCCATACTTATGAACGCAGGAGAAAAGGTTGTGCTTTCTGACCCTTCCTACCCCTGCTACAAGAACTTTGCTCATGTGCTGGACATAGAGCCCCTTTTTGTAAGGGTAGACAGAAGCACAAGGTATCAGATAGTCCCCGACCAGTTAAAAGACCTCCAGGACTTTACTGCTGTCCATATATCCTCTCCTGCAAACCCCACTGGCACACTCTATGAGGAGGATAATCTGAAGGCACTTGTAGAATACTGTGAGGAGAGGGGTAAATACTTCATATCGGATGAGATATACCATGGTCTTGTTTATGATAGAAAGGAAAAAACCGCCCTTGAATTCAGCCAGAAGGCTATAGTTATAAATGGGTTTTCAAAGGCTTTCTGCATGCCTGGCTTCAGGCTTGGCTGGATGATACTCCCTGATGAAGATATGGTAAGAAGGGCAGAGCTGGTTATACAGAACCTCTACATATCTGCCCCAGTTCTGAGCCAGTATGCTGCCCTGGAAGCTTTTGACTATGACTATCTGAGAAGGGTCAGGGATGTTTACAGGGAGAGAAGGGATTTTCTTTACGCGGATTTAAGGGATTTACTTGATATTGATGCATATCCCGATGGTGCCTTCTACATCTGGGCGAGCGTAGAAAAGTATGGACTTGATGGCTACAGCCTGTCGCAGGAGCTTTTGAGAAAGGCAAGGGTTGCAGTTACGCCGGGTATAGATTTTGGAACCAACAACACAGATAGATACATAAGGATATCCTTTGCAAAGGATGGAGGCACCCTCAGAGAGGGTGCCAGAAGGATAAGGGATTACTTTATGAGATAGATTCTCACAGCCCTCTGCTGCGCATGTTTTGGACCCAGAAGGTCTGCCACCTCCTTACCGTAAGAGGCTATTCTCATTCTTCCAATGTCTACTCCCTTCTTTGCAAGATAGCTGGCAACCATCTGCGCCCTCCACATGGATAGGTTGAAGTTATACCTGCTGCTTCCCCTTGTGTCTGCAAAACCTACTATAAGCACCTCTCTGCTATCGCCTCTTAGCTTTTCCACCATATCGTCAAGTTTTTTGGCTTCAGACTTCTTTATGTTGAACCTGTCAAAATCAAAGAAAACCACTCCTACTTCCTCCAGCTGCCATCTGTAGGGACCAACTCCATCTTCTCTTTTGGGTGCAGGTGCTGGCCTCTGTTCAAGAGCCCTTATCCTTTTTTCGTGGTCTTCAGCCACACCCTCCAGCTTCTTAACCCTTCCTTCAAGGTCTCCAACCTTCCTGTTTGCCTCTTCTGCCTTTTTGTTTGCCTCTTCTGCCAGCTTCTTGCTCTCAACTATTGCATCAAAATATCCCTTGTAGCACTTGTCCAACATGTATTTAGAGAAAACCTCTTGAGGACTTCCGCAGGGGTCCATGGGCTTCTGTTGGGCAAATACAACTCCGGAGAAAAGAGCTACAGCAAGAACTGCCTTTCTCATGTTTCCACCTCCTTTCCTTGACTTGTATATATTATACATCGCTCTTTATGAAAAAATTGTTAAGTTTTAAAGGAAGCTCTGAGTTTTTCAACTATACTCCTCATGATTTCGTCCGCCTGCTCCCCCTCTCGTGTTATTATCCTGTGAGAAAGGCATAGTGGGGCAAGTTCAAGAATGTCCTCTGGAACAACGAAATCTCTGTCCCTTGTGAAGGCCATCGCCTTGGCGCAGTTTATGAGGTGCATGAGACCCCTCGTGGATACACCGAGCAGTATCCCAGGGTGCTGCCTGGTGGCATGGGCTATTTCCACCGCAAGGTGGGCAACTTCTGGAGAAACGTAGAACTTTCTTATACTTTCCATGACAGAGGCTAGGTCCTGAAGCTTTACCACCGGTTTTAACCTTTCAACTTTTTCAAGGGGATTTTCTCCCCTCAATGTAAAAAGCTGGCGGAGGCGGGAGGAATTGGTATAGCAAGGTTCATACTAGAGAACATTAAAGATGGGAAGACTTGACAGGGTAAGTCCTTTTATAGTTATGGACATCCTCAAGGAGGCTCAGAACATAGGGGATGTAGTCCATATGGAAATAGGCGAGCCAGACCTTGAACCTCCACCCGGTGCAGTAGAGGCTCTTGAGAGGGCTGTGAGGGAAAAGAGATACTTCTACACACCAAGCCTCGGCCTATGGGAACTCAGGGAACGCGTAGCCCGGCACTATTACGAATACTATCATGTTGACGTATCCCCATCAAGAGTTATCATAACAACGGGCACATCAGGAGCCTTTCTTGTGGCCTATGCCATACTTATGAACGCAGGAGAAAAGGTTGTGCTTTCTGACCCTTCCTACCCCTGCTACAAGAACTTTGCTCATGTGCTGGACATAGAGCCCCTTTTTGTAAGGGTAGACAGAAGCACAAGGTATCAGATAGTCCCCGACCAGTTAAAAGACCTCCAGGACTTTACTGCTGTCCATATATCCTCTCCTGCAAACCCCACTGGCACACTCTATGAGGAGGATAATCTGAAGGCACTTGTAGAATACTGTGAGGAGAGGGGTAAATACTTCATATCGGATGAGATATACCATGGTCTTGTTTATGATAGAAAGGAAAAAACCGCCCTTGAATTCAGCCAGAAGGCTATAGTTATAAATGGGTTTTCAAAGGCTTTCTGCATGCCTGGCTTCAGGCTTGGCTGGATGATACTCCCTGATGAAGATATGGTAAGAAGGGCAGAGCTGGTTATACAGAACCTCTACATATCTGCCCCAGTTCTGAGCCAGTATGCTGCCCTGGAAGCTTTTGACTATGACTATCTGAGAAGGGTCAGGGATGTTTACAGGGAGAGAAGGGATTTTCTTTACGCGGATTTAAGGGATTTACTTGATATTGATGCATATCCCGATGGTGCCTTCTACATCTGGGCGAGCGTAGAAAAGTATGGACTTGATGGCTACAGCCTGTCGCAGGAGCTTTTGAGAAAGGCAAGGGTTGCAGTTACGCCGGGTATAGATTTTGGAACCAACAACACAGATAGATACATAAGGATATCCTTTGCAAAGGATGGAGGCACCCTCAGAGAGGGTGCCAGAAGGATAAGGGATTACTTTATGAGATAGATTCTCACAGCCCTCTGCTGCGCATGTTTTGGACCCAGAAGGTCTGCCACCTCCTTACCGTAAGAGGCTATTCTCATTCTTCCAATGTCTACTCCCTTCTTTGCAAGATAGCTGGCAACCATCTGCGCCCTCCACATGGATAGGTTGAAGTTATACCTGCTGCTTCCCCTTGTGTCTGCAAAACCTACTATAAGCACCTCTCTGCTATCGCCTCTTAGCTTTTCCACCATATCGTCAAGTTTTTTGGCTTCAGACTTCTTTATGTTGAACCTGTCAAAATCAAAGAAAACCACTCCTACTTCCTCCAGCTGCCATCTGTAGGGACCAACTCCATCTTCTCTTTTGGGTGCAGGTGCTGGCCTCTGTTCAAGAGCCCTTATCCTTTTTTCGTGGTCTTCAGCCACACCCTCCAGCTTCTTAACCCTTCCTTCAAGGTCTCCAACCTTCCTGTTTGCCTCTTCTGCCTTTTTGTTTGCCTCTTCTGCCAGCTTCTTGCTCTCAACTATTGCATCAAAATATCCCTTGTAGCACTTGTCCAACATGTATTTAGAGAAAACCTCTTGAGGACTTCCGCAGGGGTCCATGGGCTTCTGTTGGGCAAATACAACTCCGGAGAAAAGAGCTACAGCAAGAACTGCCTTTCTCATGTTTCCACCTCCTTTCCTTGACTTGTATATATTATACATCGCTCTTTATGAAAAAATTGTTAAGTTTTAAAGGAAGCTCTGAGTTTTTCAACTATACTCCTCATGATTTCGTCCGCCTGCTCCCCCTCTCGTGTTATTATCCTGTGAGAAAGGCATAGTGGGGCAAGTTCAAGAATGTCCTCTGGAACAACGAAATCTCTGTCCCTTGTGAAGGCCATCGCCTTGGCGCAGTTTATGAGGTGCATGAGACCCCTCGTGGATACACCGAGCAGTATCCCAGGGTGCTGCCTGGTGGCATGGGCTATTTCCACCGCAAGGTGGGCAACTTCTGGAGAAACGTAGAACTTTCTTATACTTTCCATGACAGAGGCTAGGTCCTGAAGCTTTACCACCGGTTTTAACCTTTCAACTTTTTCAAGGGGATTTTCTCCCCTCAATATCTGGGCCTCCGTTTCCATGTCTGGGTATCCGAGGCTCAGCCTCATGCTGAACCTGTCAAGCTGGGATTCTGGAAGAGGATAAGTGCCGTGCTGTTCCACAGGGTTCTGGGTTGCTATAACGAAGAAGGGCTGTGGAAGCTCGTGGGTTACGCCATCCACGGAGACCTTCCCCTCTGCCATGGCTTCCAAAAGGGCACTCTGGGTTTTGGGTGTAGCCCTGTTTATCTCATCTGCAAGTATGAGGTTGTTGAATATGGGCCCTTTCTTGAAAACAAAGGACTTTTTTGACTGATCGTAGAGACTCACTCCAAGTATGTCTGAAGGAAGAAGGTCGCTTGTGAACTGAATCCTTGCAAAGGAAAGACCCAGAACTCTTGCCATTGAAAGGGCAAGGGTTGTTTTCCCCACACCTGGCACATCCTCCAAAAGAAGATGCCCTCCAGAAAGGAGGCATATGAGGGAGTAGTTCACTACCTCGTCCTTCCCCTTCAGCAC
This sequence comes from Aquificaceae bacterium, assembly GCA_037481935.1. NCBI lineage: Bacteria > Pseudomonadati > Aquificota > Aquificia > Aquificales > Aquificaceae > Aquificaceae bacterium. Next base: position 141,843 of record JBBFKQ010000002.1, read on the forward strand.
CCTCTTTATTTCTGATACAACTGTTTCAAGTTCCATACTCAGAACATTATACAGTGCTATAATTGTAAAACCATGCATTTGCAGGAAAAGTTGATAGCGGAAAGAGTGAAGGAGCTTGTGGAGCCAATAGTGAGAAACATGGGTTACAGACTTTTCGATGTGGAGTTCAGGTCTGAGAGGGGATGGGTGCTCAGAATAATACTTGATAAGGAAGGAGGCATAACCCTTGGGGACTGCGAGGAGGTAAGCAAAAGAATAAGCGCCCTGCTGGATGTGGAGGATATAATACCTGTTTCCTATGTGCTTGAGGTATCCTCACCCGGGCTGACAAGAGAGCTAACAAAACCTTCACACTTTGAGTTCTTTCAGGGAAGGCTCATAAGGGTGGTTCTCAGAGAACCTGTGGAAGGAAAGAGAGAGTTCAGGGGATACATAGAGGAGATTAGAGAAGGCATCCTTCGGCTCAAGGAAAAGGATACGGGTAAAGAATACCACATTCCCCTCTCCATCATCGCCAGAGCCAACCTGGAGCTTGAAAGATGGTAAAAAACCTCAAGAAGCTCATAGAACAGGTGGCAAAGGATAAGAACCTTCCTGAATGGGTTGTAGAGAAGTCTCTTAAGAACGCCATAGCACTCGCCATAAAAAGGGACAGGAGGATAAAGGAAGAGCTTGAAGTGCACCTTGAGGATGACCAGATAAAGGTATGCATAGTGAGAAGGAAAAACGGTGAGCTGGCAAAGTTTCCTCTGGACATATCAACAGAGGATGTGAACAGAATTGCCGCCCACGCAGCAAAAGAGGAGTTTCTGAAAGAGCTGGAAAAGGCGGAGGAGGAGAGGGGATACCTTGAATACCTTGAAAGAGAGGGAGAGATAGTGTTTGGCATAGTGAGGAGGGTAACGGATGAAGGAGAGGTTATAGTGGACCTGGGTAAGGTGGTGGGGATACTTCCACCAAGGGAACAGATAAGGAAAGAGGAATACAAGCAGGGGAGCAGACTCAAAGCCCTGCTTCTCAGCGTGAGAGAAAAAAAGGGAAGGTACGAAATTATACTGTCAAGGACGCATCCCAGATTTCTCAAAAAGCTCATAGAACATGAGGTGCCGGAGGTTGCCAGAGGTGATGTGGTCATAAAAGCCATAGTTAGAGAGCCGGGAGAGAGGGCAAAGGTGCTCGTGCACTCCGAAGACCCCAAGATTGACCCCGTGGGTGTTATAGTGGGTATAAGAGGTTCAAGAATAGCCCCCATATCTGAGGAGCTTTCTGGTGAAAAGATAGACATAATAAGATGGACCTCCGATGAGGAGGAACTTATAAAGAGAAGCATATCCCCCGCTCCTGTGTCAAGGATAAGGCTTGACAGAAAGAACAAAAGGGCGGAGGTAGCGGTGCCTAAAGAAAAGCTGTCCCTTGCCATAGGTAAGTATGGTGTAAATGTCAAACTGGCAAACAGACTTACGGGCTGGCATATAGATGTGATGTCTGAGGAAGACTTTGAAGCCCTGATGAAACTTACATGAACTCTCAGGAAGGTCTATACATAAAAAAGCTCGTCTACGGTGGTTATGGTCTTGCACAGAAGGAGGGCAAAAATGTTCTCGTGGACTATGCCCTTCCTGGAGAGATAGTGGATGTTCAGAGCCTTCAGGAAAAGAAGGACTATTCTCTTGCAAGGGTGAAGAAGGTGATAATGCCCTCCTCTGCCAGGAGAGAACCACCATGCCCTTATTTTGGGACCTGCGGAGGCTGTCAGCTCCAGCATATGGAATATTCAGCTCAGATAAAGTCAAAGGAAGAGATACTTCTTGAAACACTGAGTAGGATTGGAAAGCTGAAGGTAAGTAAGCTTGAACCTTCCCTCTTTTCTGAAGAGTTTGCATACAGGGTCAGGGTCCAGTTCAAAGTTTCCGGTGGAAAGCTGGGATTCTTTGAGAGAAGGAGCTACAGACTTGTGGAGATAGAGAAGTGCCTTGTGGCGCATCCTGCTATCAACGAGCTTATTCCGTCCCTGAAGGAGCTTGCGGTCAGGCTTGATGGTCTTAAGGAAATACATGTGCTTTACTCCCCGCAGGAGGGAGAGGCCCTCCTCAAGCTCCTTTCAGAGAAAAGCTTTCCAAGAGAAAGGCTTAAAAAGCTTACAGAAACCACGCTTCCCAAGAAAGTTGTTGGCGTTTGTCTTTACAGAGAACACAGGTTGCATACCATCGGCAGAGATTTTACCTTTGTAAGGATTGGTCCCTACAGATACAGGGTAAGTATGGACTCCTTCCTTCAGGTGAACCATCTTCTCTGGGAAGCCTTTGTGAATTCTGCCCTTCCCGGAGAGAGGTTCGACAGGGTGCTTGAGCTACACTGTGGAATAGGCTTTTTTAGCCTTTTCCTTGCTGGCAGGTCCGACTTTGTCCTCTCCTACGACACAAGCAGGTCTGCCATAAGAGATGCAGAGTATAACGCCAGAATCAACTCTGTTAGCAATGTGAGCTTTCAGCAGGAAAGCAGTATGGAAGCCCTCAAAAGACATGCAGGAGAAGCCATAGACCTTCTTTTCCTTGACCCACCGCGGTCAGGACTTTCCGATGGCGAGACAAAGCTTATTCTTAAGAACAGTCCCCGAGAAATTGTATATGTCTCATGTGAGCCCACAACCCTCGCTAGAGACCTGAAGGTTCTGGTAAAGGGTGGATACAGACTGACGAGCCTGAGGATGGTTGATAACTTTCCCAATACCTATCATATTGAAGCAATAGCTCATCTGAGGCTGGAGTAATGCACCTCAGAAGGGTTTTCATGGAAGAACCCGTACTAAGGATACTTGACAGAAGTCTGGATTTTTCAAGTATCTCTGAACTTGCCACCTGCTGTGTATGGTCATAAACTAAAATTCTTACTATCAGAAGAGTATAAAAAAAGGAGGTAAACCCATGCACGTCCTCAAAAGGAGCGGAAAGAAGGAGTCTCTGGACATTTCCAAGATTCGTATAGTCATAGATTTTGCGTGTGCAGGTATAGACGTGGACCCTATGGAGCTGGAGCTGGATGCTCAGATACAGTTCAGGGACGGCATAAGCACAAAGGAGATACAGCAGCTCCTTATAAGGACAGCAGCAGAAAAGGTTTCACCTCAGACTCCTCAGTGGCAGTATGTGGCGGCAAGGCTCCTTCTTTACGACCTTTACAAGGATGTGGGGCATCTCAGGGGTTATAAGGTAAAGGACAAGATAAACGGTAAATACAAACCTTACAACCCGGAGAGTTTCTACAGGCTTGTAAAAACCTACGCGGAAAGGGGAATATATGGAGATTATCTTATCAGGGAATACACAGAAGAGGACTTTAACCAGCTCGCCAGATATATAGACCCAGACAGGGACCTGCTTTTTACCTACACAGGAATAAAGGTGCTTGCAGACAGGTATCTGGTGAGGGATGAGGATGGAAACATAATAGAGCTTCCTCAGGAGATGTATATGCTAATAGCCATGACCCTCGCTCTTCCCGAGAAAAGGGAAGATAGACTCGGCTATGCAAAACTCTTCTATGACCTTATGAGCAGACATGAAGTATCTCTTGCCACCCCTACTCTGATGAACGCCAGAAGAACCCACACACAGCTGAGCTCCTGCTTTGTGCTTACGGTGGATGACGACTTGTATGACATTTTTGACAACGTGCAGAAGGCTGGTCAGATTTCCAAGTTTGCAGGTGGTCTTGGCATATACCTTGGAAAGATAAGGGCAACGGGCGCTCCCATAAGGAAGTTCAAGGGGGCAAGCTCTGGCGTCCTTCCGGTGGTCAAAATTCTCAACGATGTGATGATATATGTGGACCAGCTCGGGATGAGAAAGGGTTCTGCAAGTATAACCCTTGACATATGGCACAAGGACATACTGGAATTTCTTGAAGTAAAGACCAACGTGGGCGATGAGAGGAAAAAGGCTCACGACATACATCCGGCTATAGCCATACCCGACCTATTTATGAAAAGGCTTAAGGCAAGGCAGAAGTGGACCCTTATTGACCCCTACTACTGCAAGAATGTAAAGGATGGCAAAAACCTTGAGGACCTCTACGGAGAAGAGTTTGAGGAGCTATACGAGAGGCTGGAAAGGGAGGTTCCATCCAACGCAAAGAAGGAAGTGGACGCCTTTGAGCTCTGGAAGAGGCTTCTGACCGTTGTCTTTGAAACGGGGGAGCCCTATATCTTTTTCAGGGATACCGCAAACAGACTTAACCCCAACAAACACTGCGGAATGGTATACAGCTCTAATTTATGCCATGAAATAGTGCAGAACATGTCTGCAACCACGCACATAGAGGATACCCTGCAGGAGGATGGCACCATAGTCCACAGGAAAAGAGCCGGTGATGTAGTGGTCTGCAATCTGGGGTCTATAAACCTTGGAAAAGTCTACTCAAAGGAGGATATGGAAAGGGTGGTGCCGCTTCTTGTAAGGATGCTGGACAATGTGATAAGCATAAACTTCTATGCAATAAAGGAGGCAGAGTGGACAAATCGCAGATACAGGTCCATAGGTATAGGCGTGAGCAACTACCACTACTGCCTTGTAAAAAAGGGTATCCAGTGGGAGTCAGAGGAGCACCTTGAGTTTACAAAGGAGCTTTTTGAAAGAATAGCCTTCTACGCTATAAAGGGTTCCATGGAGCTGGCAAAGGAAAGGGGAGCATATCCCCTCTTTGAAGGTTCAGACTGGAGCAGGGGTGTATTCTTTGGAAGGTCTGCGGAGGAAAACAGGAGGATTTCAAAGAACGGTTTTGACTGGGTATCCCTTGCGGAAGAGGTCAAAAAGAACGGCATGAGAAACGCCTATCTGCTGGCAGTTATGCCCACGGGCTCCACCTCCCTCATAGTGGGTGCCACACCTTCCATAGACCCAATTTTTGCCAAGTTTTACAAAGAGGAAAACATGTCTGGCATCCTGCCTCAGGTGCCTCCAGAGATTGATAGATACTTCTGGCACTACAAGAGCGCCTACAGTATAGACCAGGAATGGGTCATAAGAGCGGCGGCTGCAAGGCAGAAGTGGATAGACCAGGCGCAGTCCCTTAACCTCTTCATAGACCCCGAGCAGATAGATGGTCCAAGGCTTTCAAGACTTTACGAACTTGCCTGGGAACTTGGACTCAAAACAGTTTACTATACAAGGAGCAAGTCCATGACAGACATTGAAGAATGTGAAAGCTGCTCCACATGAGGAGGTAGAAGATGGAAAGGACTATAATCTTCAATCCAGGAGGCGACAGAGAACCCTCAAAGCGAAGGATAGCCTTTGGCAATCCCACCAACATAATGGAGCTGAACAGCGTCAAGTATCAGTGGGCTTTTGACCTCTACAAGACAATGGGCTTTACCAACTTCTGGATTCCCGAAGAGATACCTATGAATGAGGACAGAAAACAGTATGAGAAGGAGCTATCCCAGTATGAGAAAAGAGCCTATGAGATGGTTCTCTCCTTCCTTATAGCCCTTGACTCCTATCAGGTGAACATGCTTAAAGAGTTTGCACGCTACATTACAGCACCTGAGCTTGTTATGGCTCTCACTTCCCAGGAGTTTCAGGAAGCACTTCACAGCTATTCTTACCAGTTTGTGCTTGAGAGCGTTGTGGACCCCAGGATTGCGGACGAGATATACAACTACTGGAGGCAGGACCAGGTTCTTATGGAACGCAACAGGGTCATCGCAGAGCTATACAACGAGTTCATAAGAAAACCAACAGAAGAAAACTTCATAAAGGCAGTCTTCGGGAACTATGTGCTCGAGAGTCTGTATTTTTACTCTGGCTTTGCCTTCTTCTATACCCTGGGAAGGCAGGGGAAGATGAGGAATACGGTTCAGCAGATAAAGTATATCAACAGGGATGAACTTACGCATGTGACCCTCTTTAGAAACATCATCCTTACCCTCAGGGAAGAACAGCCAGAACTTTTTACGCCAGAGCTTGAAAAATGGGTCTATGAATTTTTCAGGTTTGCCACGGAAAAGGAGATAGAGTGGGGCAAATACGTGACCCAGAACCAGATACTTGGGCTGAACGATTACCTGATAGACAGGTATATAAAGTATCTTTCCAACCTCAGGCTCACGCAGCTTGGCTACAAACCACTCTATCCGGAGGTTACAGACAACCCAATGAAATGGATAGACCAGTTCAGAACGATAAACGACACAAAAACCGACTTCTTCCAGGCAAAGCCACAGACCTATGCCAAAAGAAGCGAACTAAAGTGGTAGAAGACAGGCAAAGGGCTTCAGATTGTTTTCGAGCTTTTCTGCATAAGTCTGAAGCCTATCTCTCCTGAGAGGGTGAAGTAGGTTTGGGTTCAGCTCAAGAAGTGGGAAAAGGAAAAAATCCCTCTCTGTCAGGTAAAGATGCGGAACTCTCAGAAAGCTGAGCATCAGGATGTGGTTTTCATACAGCAGTATGTCAAGGTCTATCTCCCTCGGTCCCCATCTTTCCCTTGGCTTCCTGCCAGTCTTCTGCTCAATTTCCTTCAAAACTTTAAGGAGGCCTATAGGTTCCAGCTTAGTTTCAAACTCAAGGACGCCGTTTATAAACTCAGGCTGGTCTGTCTTGCCCCAGGGTTTGCTTATGTATAGGGTGGAGACTTTCAGGATAGAGCCATAGTCCTTCAAAAGCTCAAGGGCTTTCAGGATGTAAGAGAGCCTGTCCTCCACATTGCTGCCAAAGGCTATGTAGCACACGGGCATGGAAAAAGGTTAATACATTCCACCGTTTACATGGAGCACTTCACCCGTTATGTAGCCGGCATGCTCCGAGCACAGGAATAGGACCACACCCGCCACATCCTCTGGCTTTCCAAACCTTCCCAGAGGTATGTTTTTTAAATAGTTCTTCCTTATATCTTCTGAGAGCACGGCGGTCATGTCTGTTTCAATAAAGCCCGGTGCCACTGCGTTAACTGTAATGTTTCTACTTGCCAGCTCTTTGGCAAGGCTTTTGGTAAAGCCAAGTAGGGCAGATTTTGTAGAGGCGTAGTTTACCTGTCCTGGATTGCCCGTAAAGCCCACAACGGAGGATATGTTTATGACCCTTCCCCAGCGGTTTTTTAACATAGCCTTTGTGGCGAGGGATGTTATCAGAAAAGTGCCGGTAAGGTTTGTCCTTATTACCTCTTCCCAGTCCTTGAGGGACATTCTCAGAAAAAGCTTATCCCTGGTTATGCCTGCGTTGTTCACCAGTATGTCCACACCTCCCCACCTTTCCTCAACTCTTGCATAAGCTTCTCTTACTGAAGTTTCATCTGCCATGTTCATGGCAATTCCAAAAGCCTCAACACCGTTGCTTTCTCCTATCTGCCTTGCCACTTCTTCAGCCCTCAGCTCATCCCTTCCAGTTATAACTACCTTTGCACCCGCCCTTGCAAGAAACTCAGCTATTGACCTTCCAATGCCCCTTGTGGACCCTGTTACAAGGGCTCTTTTACCCGATAAATCTACGCAGAACATGCTAAGATTTTAACACAGCATGAAGCTCTTCTTTGGCGGCAGCTTTGACCCTGTTCATCTTGGTCATCTCCTCGTGGCAAGGGATGTGAGAGAAGCTATGGACTTTGAAAGTGTGGTCTTTGTGCCTGCCCATCAGGCACCCCTGAAGGAGCCCCACATGGCAAGTCCGGAGGACAGGCTTGAAATGCTTAAACTCTCTGTTGAAGGTCTTGAAGGCTTTGAGGTGAGCAGTATGGAGGTAGAAAGGGGTGGCATATCCTACACGGTGGACACCGCAAGAGAGCTCTATGCAGGTCAGAGAGAAAGACCCTTTTTCCTTGTGGGTGCAGACAGCTTTCTGAGCCTTCACCTCTGGAGAGAGCCCCATGAGCTCATATCTCTTGCACGCTTTGTGGTGGTGGACAGGGAAGGCAAATGGGAGAGGTTGAAAAGATACATAAAAGAAAACTTCCCAAAGCTCAGAGAGGGAGAGGATTTTTACCTTTTATCCGTAAGGCGCATAGACATATCTTCCACGGAGATAAGGGAAAGGTTGAAAAACGGAAGGAGTATAAGGTGGATGGTGCCGGAGAAGGTTGAGGATTACATACTGGCAAGGGGTTTATATACTTCAAACAGTTTACCCTGAATCTCCTCCTTTCGCAATCTTTCTATAATTACACTGTAGTATGTTTCAGAGAGCTCAATGGTTATGAAATTTCTTCCAAGTCTTTTGGCTACAACTGCAGTTGTGCCAGTTCCTCCAAAAGGGTCAAGCACAATATCCCCTGGATTTGAGCTGGCGAGAATAACCCTCTCAAGGAGAGCTTCCGGCATCTGACAGGGGTGTCTTCCAACTCTCTCTTTAAAAGTGCCACATACCCTCGGGAAGGTCCACACGTCATCGGGAATTCTACCCTTTGGGTTTGCTCTTCTATCCCGATATACAAGCTGTCTTGCAGAGGGAACCCTTATCTCATCTGAGTTAAAGGTAAATCTTTCCTTATCCTTCGTGAAATACAGAATGTGTGTGTGCGAGCGTGTAAACTTCTTTTTTTGGTGTTGTCCAAAGGTATAATACCATATTATCCAGTTTCTCATGTATAGACCAAGCCTTTTCATGATTATCACAAGTTCCGCAGCAAACTCATCACCTATAGCTACATATATTGAGCCGGTTTTTTTTAGAACTCTATAGGCTTCCCTCAACCAATCTTCTGACCATTGCAGATACTCCTCATACTCCAGACTATCCTTCCATTTGTCATACCTTATGCCTATATTAAAGGGTGGGTCTGCAAAAATCAGGTCTATGCATTCATTAGGGAACTCTCTCATTATCTCTATGCAATCTCCCAAGTATACCTTGTTTAGCTCCATAACTACCCTCTAAGTTCAAATATCTGGCAGGGTTTTATTTTAAACTGTAGCTTTGTAGGGTCTGGTGTTCCACCTTTTCTCTGCATTGTTATCCTGCCTATGTAAAGGTTGCCCATCGGAGATATGCGGACATCTCCTCTTCCGAAAAAGTTTATTGCAATGTTTATATCTGATATTGCAAAATCTGTAATATCCTTTTCCTTTACATATCTCGCAACTATAAGCCAGTCTGCCGATAGGGCACCTCTACCTTTTAGAACATCGCAAACCACCAACATTTTGTTTTTTCTGAAAAAATCAACTATCTTTTCCCTTATCATTTCGGGCATCTCGTCAAAGAAAAGCCTTCTATGGTCTCTGCGAGCGTAGCCTTCTGGTGGTTTTACCTCACCCGTAAAGTATTTAAGCCACAGAGCAATCTCTTCATCAAAGCCCCACATTTCTCTGTAGTTATCCACTCTTCGCTTATCAACCTGATTATAGTCTGCATCACTGTTCGCTTTTTTAACTGATACATTTTCAACAAAAAGTGTATTATCGTAAATCAAATATATTCTTACTTGCACATCGCTCTTCTTATATAGAATATCATGCTTAAGTTTATTGATATCAAGCCCGTATTTTACAGCCATTTCCTTAGATATTTTCACTGGCACGACTTCGGCGTGTAGCTCACTTATCTTATCTGGTTCGTATCCCATATACCTTAACCATGCCTGCGCCTCGCTATCTTTCCTGTAGTTGTTAAACTTCTGAGCTATGGCTCGCTCACTGGCAAAACCACCCTTTGCGGTAATAGAGCCAACCAACCGCCTGTTCATGGCTGAAAGAGGCTCACGCCACCTTTTCCACAGGCTTGAAGCCCTGCTCCTTTACACTCCAGCATTCTTTGAAGACAGCGTAGGGACATCTCTTTCTGCAGTATTCGTGGTCAAGTTTTTTGAAAAGCTCCACTATGGACTGACCCTTTGAGTCAAACACGTAGTCTATGTCCATATGTTTGTCAAGCTCCACATTTTCAAGAAGTGGGTATACGGTGCATCCTATGTTGGCAAGAGCAGGCTCCGCACCCATAGCCCTTATTCTGTCAAGAAGCCTTACCAGCATCAGGCTCCCCGATGCATCCATGTGGTTAACCGCCTCCAGGTCAAGAAGCACAAACTTGAGGGCCTTTTTCCTCTCCTCCACCCTCTGAAGCACATACTCATACACATATTCGGCGTTGCCGAAGTATATGGACATGTTGGGTCTTATGTACAGTATCTGGGGACACTCAGGGAGTTTTTCCCTCTCTGCGTTCACAAAGGTGGAAGACCCCGGGTTCCTCGTGAGCACCACAATCCTGGGATACATGGTCTTGTATACAAAGCTTCCAAAGGCTATGAGAGTTCCAAGAGTTATGGCAACCCACAGGTCCATGAAAAAGACGGTGGCAAAGGTCACTCCCGCCACAATGCCATCTACTGGGTTTATCCTGTAGAGCCTGAGTATTTCCTGAGGTCTTATAAGACTTATAACCGCAGAGAGCACTATGGCGGAAAGCGTTGCCTTCGGAAGGTAGTAGAAAAAGGGCGCAAGAAAGAGCAGGGTAAGACCGATAACGGCACCTGTTATAACGCTGGCGATGGGCGTCTTTGCACCAAGCTGAAAGTTGAGGGCTGACCTCGAAAAGGAGCCACCCACTGGAAAGCCTTTGAAAAGACCTGCCACCACATTGGCAAGCCCCTGACCTACAAGCTCCTGATTTGGGTCCCATCTGTCCCCCGCTCTTATGGCAAGCTGCTTGGCTATGGCCACAGCCTCCATAAGACCAAAGGCAGATATTACGATTGCACCCACCCAGAGCTGGGAAAAGGTTCTGTAGTCCACCGACGGAATCTCAAGGGGAGGTAGACCACTTGGCACATTTCCCACCAGGGAGACACCAAAATTCTGGAGGCCCAGAAAATATGAGGCTATAGAGGTTATGAAAACCGCAAGGAGCGCACCAGGAAGGAGAGGGCTTATCCTCTTTGAGAACCATATTATGGCGTAGGCGACAACACCCACAATAAGCGTGTATGGATTTGTCTGGGAAAGCTTGCTTATTATGTCCGCAAGAACCTCGTATATGTGGGTGCTCTGAGTTATCTTAAAGCCAAGAAGATGCCCGGCCTGACTGAGGGCTATAACCAGTGCACCGGCGCTGGTAAAACCAACTATCACACTGTTAGATATGAGCTCTACCACAAAGGCGAGCTTAAAAATACCCACAGTTAGCCTTATAAAGCCCACCATGAGTGCCAGCACTGCTGCAAGCATGACCCACCTTTCACTGCCGGGCTCCGCCAGCCCATAAAGGGCAGACCCGGTAAGCAGTGCAGTCATGGCCACTGGTCCCGTTGCCAGAAACCTTGAACTTCCAAATAATGCAGCCACCATAACCGGCAGGAAGGAGGCGTATAGCCCGTATATGGGGGGCATGCCTGCAAGAAGTGCGTAAGCCATGGACTGGGGAACCAGCACCGCAGCCACTGTAAGGCCAGCTATCAGGTCCCTTGTGAATTTATCCCTATCGTAGCTCTTCAGCCAGGGCATAAAGGGTGCAAGGTCAAGGGTTATGTTTATCTTCATAGCCTTATCCTCTCTGCATTGAATCTTTTTAGCTGAACTTCTTTCAGGGCTTCAAGCAAGTCCATACCCTCTGAATAAAGCTTCAGAGCTTCTTCAAGGTCCCTTTTGCCCTCCACTCTAAATAGCCTGTCTTCAATCATTGTTCTCAGACTCCTTGCTATCAGGTCTTTGCTGATTCCAAAGTTAAACTCAAGAAGGTATGCCAGCTCAAGGAGCGTGTAGTTGGAGAGAAAGACTTTGCCCTTCTTTCTTTCAACCTCTCTAAAGTAGTTTTCCAGCCTTTCTGACCTCTCTCCCTTTGTCAGAAAATCTATAAGGTCCTGCGTATCTATGGCATCCATTCAGGCGGAACCCCTACGTTGTCTCTCAAATGTCCATTACCCAGTATTACAAACTTCTGGATTGTGAGCTCTTCAAGAGCCATTGGACCCCTTGCATGTATCTTATCTGTAGAAATACCCATCTCCGCACCAAGACCAAACTCGTTCCCATCTGTAAATCGTGTGGAGGCGTTCACATATACGGCTGCTGAGTCCACTTCTTTTATGAACTTCATGGCTTTTGTGTAGTTTTCCGTTATGATGGCGTCTGAGTGCTTTGAGCCGTATTTTTCTATGAAGTCCATTGCCTCCTCAAGGCTACCCACAGTCTTTACCGCCAGTATAAGGTCAAGGAACTCCTCATAGTAGTCCTCCTCCGTTGCAGGCACTGCCTTCACATGGGACAGCTCCGGTCTTGACCTTATTGCCTGAAGGCTTTCCTGGTCGCACCTTAGCTCTACGCCAGCCCTTCCCAGTATATCAGCCATCCTTGGCCAGAAGCTGTTTAAAAGGCTTCTGTGGATTATGAGGTTCTCCACGGCGTTGCAGACAGATGGCCTCTGAACCTTGGCGTTGTATACTATGTGATAGGCCTTTATGAGGTCTGCCTCCTCGTCCACGTATATGTTGCAGACCCCCTTGTAGTGCTTTATTACAGGCACCTTTGCCTTCTCCGCCACGGCCCTTATGAGACTTTCACCGCCCCTTGGAATCGCCACATCTACCTTGCCCTCCATTCCAAGGATTTCCCATACTATTTCCCTCTCAGGTCTGTCTATGAACTGCACTGCCTCCTCCGGAAAGCCTGTTTCTCTGCATGCCTGACGGAGTATCTCCACAAGGGCTCTGTTGGAGTTTATAGCCTCTTTTCCACCCCTCAGTATAACCGCATTTGAAGACTTCATGCACAGAGAGGCGGCCTCTATGGTCACGTTGGGTCTTGCTTCGTATACTATGAAGATTACCCCGAGGGGAACCCTCATCCTGCCCACCTGAAGACCGTTGGGCAGAGTCCACATGCGCGTTATCTCTCCCACAGGGTCTGGAAGCCCTGCCACATCTCTGAGAACCTTTACCATACCCTCTATGCGTTTGTCGTTGAGGAGCAGTCTGTCTATGAGGGCTGGAGGAAGTCCCTGAGATTTTGCATAATCTATATCCTTCTGGTTCTCTCCTTTTATAAAATCTCTTTTCTCCTGCAGTAGCTCTGCGGCCCTTAGGAGGGCTCTGTTCTTTATGTGCGTTGTAACAGACATAAGCCTTCTCAGCGTAGAGCGGGCAAGCTCTACCTTTTCCTCGGCATAACTTTTGATTTCCACCATGGTATTAAAATTATACCAGTTTGTCGTAAAGCCTCTTCAGGGCTTCCAGACTTTCTTCATAACTTACCTTCTCATCCACACCCTGTTTGAAAAACTCTCTGATTTCTTCATAGTTCTTTACTGCCCTGTCCACAAGAGGATTGCTCCCGGGATTGTAAAGACCGAGGTTTACCATATCTTCCATAGACTCGTAGGCGCTCAGCACTTCTCTTATATACATGGCCATGTGCATGTGCTCCTTACTTACCACCTGAGGCATGAGCCTGCTGAGGCTCCTTACAGGGTCTATGGCAGGGTGTATGCCTGCGTTTGCCCTCTTCCTTGAGAGGATTATATGCCCATCAAGAACGCCCATGAGGGAGTCTGCAACAGGGTCAAGGCTTATATCATCCCCCTCCACAAGGACGCTGAATATGCCTGTTATACTACCCTTTTTAAAATTCCCGCAGTTTTCCACAACCTTTGAAAGCAAATAGAAAACCGAAGGTGTATAGCCTTTCATGGTGGGTGGCTCTCCCGCAGACAGCCCTACCTCCCTCTGAGCCATGGCAAGCCTCGTGATGGAGTCCATAAGGAGGAGCACATGCAGCCCCATGTCTGCAAGATATCTTGCGTGGACAAGAGCACTCAGTGCTCCCTTTACTTTAAGTATGGGGGTCTGGTCTGAGGTGGTTACCACTATTACACTTTTCTTCCTTCCTTCTTCCCCGAGCACATCCTCCACAAACTCTCTCACTTCCCTCCCCCTCTCACCTATCAGAGCAAGAACCACCGCGTCCACTTTGCTGTTTTTCACTATCATACCCAAAAGCGTGCTCTTGCCCACCCCAGCACCCGCAAATATTCCCACCTTCTGACCCTTCCCCAGCGTCAGGAGTGCGTTTATTGACCTTATGCCGCAGTCAAAGGTTTCCCTTATCCTTTCCCTCTCCAGGGGGTTTATGTCTTCAAGGAGAATGGGCTTTCTTTCACCAGCGGGGAGTGAACCATCTGAAAGCCTTCTTCCAAAGGGGTCAAGCAGTTCACCGAGAAGATTTTTTCCCACAAGGGTGGAAATGTGCTCTTTTTTTATCCATACTTTATCACCTGCCTTTACTCCAGATGGATAGCTGAAGGGCATTATTATGCATCTGTCCTCGTTAAAGCCGATTATCTCCCCTTCAACAGGCCTGTTTCTGTGTGGGAATATTATCACATGGTCTCCTACTGCCCCGTCTGTATTGTAGGCTTCAAGGTAAACACCGCTCGCCCTGTAAACCTTATGGTATATTCTAGACACTCCCCTCATTTCTCATATCCTCAAGAAGGTCCTGCAGCACCTCATCGTATCGCCTCTCTATCCAAAGCTTTGGTGTTTCTATGAGGAACTCCCCTTCCTTCAGTTCTCCCTTTACTACTGGGCTAATCTGCACTCCATCTCCCAGTCTTTCTTTCAGACTTTCCAGATGGTGGGAAATTCTGTGAAAGTCCTTGGGGTTAAGGTAGAGAACCACCTGACCCTTGAGCTCAACCCCCGACTCAAGAACTTTTGAAAGAGCTCTCAGGATAACATCTTCCTTTGGTATAAGGTCAGTGACAAGAAGCTCTCTCAAAAGCTTGGAAACAAGCTCAATTACTTCTTCCTTCATGTTTACCCTTATGTTCTTAAAGGCTTCTATGAGCCTTTCCGATAGATTCTCAAGAATCTTCTCAACCGCCCTTTTCTCCTCTAACTCTTTGAGAGCCATGTCCCTCTCTTCAAGGACCTTTGCCCTTTCCCTTTCAAGGTTTTCCAGCTGGAACTTGAGAGTTCCGATTTCTTCCTTCAGCTTTTCCCTTTCCGCTTGCCATCGGAGTTCCAACTCTTCACATGGAGGCTGAAGCTTTCCAGCATCTTCCTTGACTTGCGGAGTTTGTATCTCTTCTTTGTGCTCCAGGTTATGTAGATGGTGAAGTGGTCTGAACTCCCCCTTAGACATAGGTCTCCCCGCCTGTTATGTCTATTACTCCCTGGTCTGCCAGGTTCTTTATAACCTGTATTACCTGTTTCTGCGCCTTTTCTACCTCTGAAGCCCTTAAGGGTCCAAGAGCCTCCATGTCCTCCCTCATAATGTCAGCAGCCTTTTTGGACATGTTGGAGAAGAACTTTTCCCTTATGTCCTCGGGTGCCCCTTTAAGAGCTATTATGAGAGTGCTTTTTTCTACAGCCTTGAGTATTTCCACTATTGCCCTGTTGTCCAGCTTTCGGATGTCTTCAAAGGTGAACATCTTTTCCTTTATCTTCTCTGAAAGGTATGGGTCCTCTTCGTCCAGCTTTGCCAGTATTCTGTTGGTGGTATCTCTGTCAAGCATATTGAGAAGCTCCGCGGTTAGAGTAATTCCCTCCATCTTCTGCATTATTCCGCTAACCCCCATACTTCTTATCTCTTCTGCAAGAACCTCTATCAGTTCACCGAAGAACTCGGGAGATATGTTTTCAAGGGTTGCAAGCCTCTTTACCACTTCTATTCCAACAGTGTCCGGAAGCAGCTTTAGTATCTCTGCAGATTTGTTGGGGTTTAGCTGAGAAAGAACCACCGCTATAGTTTGGGGATGCTCACCCATCAGTATGTTTGCAAGTATTTTGCTGTCAACCCTCTCAAGTTCCTGAAAGCTTTTTATGAGGTTTGAACTGCTCAGAAACTCGTATATCTTGGCAAACTTGTCTGGTGGAAGAGCCTTTCTTGCAAACTCAAGCAGTGCATCTATGTCTGGAGTTATAAAGGAGGTTGCCCTGTATTCTTCTATAAACTCCTTTGCCACCTCTTCTATGTCCTTCAGGGTTATACCTTCAATGTTTGTGGCATGAAGTAGAACTTCCTGAATCTCATCGTCGGAGAGTTCTTTCATTACCTCCACCGCCACCTGTGGTGGCATGGCCATGAGCAGTATGGCCGCCTTCTGAGCCTTGCTCAGTTTACTCCTGACTTCCGGCATGTATAATAGTTTAAGACTTTTTGAGATAAGTCATCAAAGGGTTCAGGACAAAACCTATAATTATAGACATGGTTCCCAAAGTCTATCTTGGAGTGGAGTGGATAGGTGCAGAGAGTGTTCTCTCGGAGTATCAACCACCAGAGGATTGCGGTGCAGGTCTCCTGTTCCTCGGCATAGCAAGGTCTGCACCTGAAGATGGGGATGTGATGGAGCTTCACTATGAAGCTTTTCCTGAGATGGCTATAAAGGTTATGGAGGAGATAAGGGAAGAGACGCTCAGGAATTTCCCGGTAAGGGAGGTCTTTATACATCACAGGCTGGGCGTGGTAAAGGTGGGAGAGCCCTCCTTTATGGTGGTGGTCTTCGGTGGGCACAGAGATGAAACCTTCAGAGCATGCAGGTATGCAGTGGATGAGGTGAAAAAGAGAGTGCCCATATGGAAGAAGGAGGTTTTCAGCGATGGTAAGGGTGAGTGGGTGCTCGGAGCATGATTAGGGACGCCCTTGGAAGGGAGCTTCATGACCTGAGGATATCGGTAACGGACAGGTGCAACTTCAGATGCACCTTCTGTATGCCAGAGGGAGAGGAATACGAGTTCTTCAGACGTGAGGAGATACTTTCCTTTGAGGAGATAGCAAGGTTTGTAAAGGCCGTAATTCCGCTTGGTGTGAAGAAGGTAAGACTTACGGGGGGAGAACCCCTCCTCAGAAGGCGTCTTGAAAACCTTATTAAATACCTTTCAGAACTCCCCCTTGAGGACATGAGCCTTACCACAAACGGATTTCTGCTAAAAGAAAAGGCAAGAATTCTGAAAGAGGCAGGGCTCAAAAGGGTGACGGTGAGCCTTCATTCTCTGAAGGACGAGGTTTTCTCAAAGCTTGTAGGGAGAGACGTGAAGGTTTCCAAAATACTTGAGGGTATAGAAGAGGCTCTAAGGGTGGGACTGAGCCCCGTAAAGGTGAACGTATGCGTCATAAGGGGCGTTAACCATGATGAGATAATAGATATAGCCAGCTTTTTCAAAGGGATGGGCGTAGTGGTCAGGTTCATAGAGTTTATGGACGTGGGAAATATAAATGGCTGGTCTCTGGAAAGGGTGTATTCCACAAGGGAGATGCTTGAACTTCTTCAGAAACACTTTGAGCTTGAGCCGGTGGAAAAGGCTTACAGGGGAGAAGTGGCGGAGAGATACAGATACAGGGACGACGGTCTGGAGGTGGGCTTCATATCCTCAGTAACCCAGCCCTTCTGTGGAGATTGCAACAGGCTAAGACTTACCGCAGATGGAAGACTTCTCACATGCCTCTTTGCTCATGATGGTCATGATGTAAAGAGCCTTATAAGAGGCGGTGCGGAGGATGAGGAGATAAGGGAGTTTGTAAGAAGTATCTGGACCAGAAGGTCTGACAGGTATTCAGAGCATAGGCTTGAGCTCCTCAGAAGTGGGATAGTCCCGAAGAGATTTGAGATGTTCAAGGTGGGGGGTTGAGTATGATAGAGCACAGGCAGGTGGAATTCCTGATAAACCCTGTTAAGAACAGGGTATGGGCGGTGAGCATGCCCGATGGAGAGCTTCTGACGGACCTTGTATCTGTAAGGAGAGCACGCTTCTGTCTTGAGTCTGATGAGCAATATTGGCTCAATCCCTTCGGTGGTGCTTACCACTGGACCACAAGAGAGTCCCAGCCCTACGAGGAGGAATTTGTAAGGTTTAAGGAAGAAGCACAGCAGTATATGTGTATCTTTGGTCTTGAGATAGCACACCTTGAGTATCTTGACTTTTCTCCCCTATCCGGTGATTTGCTTTTTGATGAGGAGAACCTTCTTGACAGGCTGGGACAGGCTCAGAAAGAGGAGTTCAAAAGGTTCATGTTAGAGTTGTGGGAATACGTAAAGGAGGAATAGGATGCTGAGCAGAGAACTTCTTGAAATACTCGCATGCCCAAGGTGCAAGGGCGACCTCACTTACGACGAAAGGAGAAATGTGCTCATATGCACCAACTGCAGGGTTTACTACCCCGTAGAAGAAGACATTCCCATACTCCTTACAGACTCTGCAAGACCTCTTGAAGAGCTTGAAGTAGAGTCTCAGGCTGAGAATTCCTGACTTTATCTGGCACCACCCTCTCTCCCACATGAATGTATTCAAGGGGCTTTGCGTATATTTTTCTGTAATCTCTCAGCATCCGCCAGTCTGCAAGGCTGTCGCCTACATAAACGCCAGCGTCAATCCCAAGACCTTCAACACACAGATGCAGGGCGTAAGGGTGGGGCTTTCTCAGTTCTTCTTCCTGTATTGTATCCTCATCCACCACGAAGTCAAAGAAGTGTGAAAGCCCGGACCTCTCAAAGAGATGCTGCAGGTCTTCTCTGGGTCTTCCTGTGACTATGCCAAGTGGGTAGCCCATGGCTTTCAGCTCCCCGAAAAAGTCACCTCCCAGTATGAGCCTTTCCTTTTCTCTCAGTGTCCTATAAAGCCGGTTGAATAAACTCTTTATCTCTTCAAAGTCTGCATCACCCCCGTATTCCCTTATGACCTCAAGGGTTGCAAGCCAGTCGTTGTTAATGCCTCTGGAAAACTTTATTCTTCTTACATCTTCTATAGGAACCTCCCTTCCGAGAAAGTGTTCTGCCGTGTGCTTTATGGCGTAGTGATAGGACTGGCTTACGTCCACTATGACCCCGTCCACATCAAAGATAACACCCTTCTTCATCCCGCCACCAGCTCGGAGCTTGCCTTTGAAAGGAGAAACTTCATGAACCTGCTTGCCAGGAAGGTGAGCTTTTCGTGCTCGGGATAGATTATGTAATACCACCTGACTGCATTGAAGCCCCTTATTTTTACAGGAACCACACTACCTTCCTCTATTGCCTTTTCCACGATGCCCTTAGAAAGAAAACTACAGCCGTAGCCCTTCTTTACCATGCTCAGGATAGACCTTCCACAGTTTATCTCTATCCTTATGTTCAGCCTTTCAAAGATTATGCCAAGCCTCTCCAGCTCCTCCTTGACCACCTTCCTTGTGCCTGAACTCACCTCTCTGAATATGAGGTCCGCTCCGTAGAGCTCTTCAGGCTCTATTTCCCCCTTTTTGGCAAAGGGATGGGAAGGGTGTGTAAAGAAGACCACCTCATCCATGAACCACTTGATGGAGCTGAACCTTTCAGAGGGCTCTCTCTCTATCACTCCTATGTTGAGGACGCCTGAGGAGAGACCCTCTTCTATGTGCTGTGAATTGTCCACAAGGACCCTTATGGAGATGTTGGGAAGCTGTTGGTGGAACTCCACCAGAAGCTCGGGAACCTTGTATTCGCTCAGGGTTGTGCTTATGCCCAGAAGCAGTGTGTCCTTAAAGTCCTTTTTTATCTTTGCCATCTCCTCCATGAGGTTCTCATAACTTGCCAGGAGACTCTTGGCTATCTGGTATATCCTCTTGCCCTCGTCGGTAAGCACTATCCTTCCACCCTGTCTCTGGAAAAGCTTTGCACCTATTATCCTCTCAAGGGCTTTTATCTGCTGGGTTACGGCGGGCTGAGTTATATACAGTATTTCAGAAGCCTTTGAAAAGCTTCCCAGGTCTGCAACCGCCACAAAGGTCTTGAGCTTGCTGATGTCTATCATTACAGTTTAAAATTTTAATATAAATCCTTCTTATGGCAAGGATAAGTCTAACTTATCTTAAAGAGAGCCCTTATGAGATTCTCTAACTGTTCCAGAAGCCTTGATAGGTCCTCTCTTTTCAGAGTCTTTGGCTCCTCAAGCACCCAGTGCTCCCTTCTCATGTGTCTTTCCGAATAGGGACACATGTCTCTTGCCTCCGGGGAAAGAGTTATGAGCAGGTCTATCTGGTCATAGGGTATGCTCTCCATTCCCTTTGGATGAAGGTTGTCTGTGGCATAGCCCTTCTCTTTCAGGAGGTTTATGACTTCCTCCGGCACACTACCTGCTGGCTCCACACCTGCAGAGTATATATCCGGAGTTAGAAGTGCAAGCCTTGAAAGTTTTCTTGCCACAGCCTCAGCCATTATGCTCCTTACTGCATTTCTTGTGGATATGAAGGCTATCCTCATGGAATTGCTATTTTAGCATCTGTATCAGTTTTCTGGCGGCTTTGCCCCTGTGGGATATGAGGTTTTTCTCCCCCATGCTTAGCTCTGCCATGCTCTTGAGGAAGCCCTCCGGCTGGAATATGGGGTCGTATCCGAAGCCTCCAGCTCCCCTTGGCTCTGTAAGTATGGTGCCGTAGCATCTTCCTTCAGCCCACAGACCTCCCCCCTCTGCATAAACTACCACAAAGGCAGTGTAGTAGGCTCTTCTGTCCTCCATATGCTTCATGAGCCTGAGCACCTTTTCTATGTTGGCTCTGTCTTTGCTCTCCTTTACCGGCTCTTTTCCACCCCAATCAATCTGGTAAAACCTGCTGGAATACACACCTGGATAGCCCTCAAGGGCAGGAATCACAAGCCCCGAGTCCTCAGCGAGGGCGGGAATTCTGTAGACCTCGTAGTATGCTCTGGCTTTGATGTAGGCGTTTTCCAGAAAGCTACAGCCCCTCTCTTCCACTTCCAGGCTTGTGTCTGGCATGAGAAGCTCAATATCTGAACCTTCAAAGAGACTTTTTATCTCTCTCACTTTTCCCTGATTGGTGGTGGCAATGAGGAGCCTTCTGAGCATGCTAAAATTATATCGCATGAACGAAAACCTCAGAAAAAGCATAGTTCTTTACGCCACCGATGAAAGTGAACAGCTTGAGAGATTTCTTAGAAGTTTGTCAAGACCTACATTGGAATCCCTCCTTATAGACCTTATGACCATGTATTACAATGACAAAAATTCCTCAAGGCTTAGGGAGCTATCTGCAATATATATAGCCGGGTATAAACCCACCGAAGAAAAGCTTGGATACAACGGCTATATGCAACATGTGGATAAAGGCATAGTGACTTACTGCGAGGTAAAACCGAAGAATACAGATAGCAGAGACAAAAAACTCAATGGTGGCGGAAGTTTTAATGATTATACTCCAGAAAGATTTGAAAGGGATATGAAAGAAAACCCTAAAGTTTTGACCTGTGGGTTCGTGCACGGCAAACTGATATACCTTTTTGAGTTTGACTTTTTGTGCTTGAAGGACAGGCTTTACAACCTGATAAAAAGACGCTTTCCAGATAAAGTTCGTAGACCGGGAGAGTATCTGCGTTCCGCCAGCTTCTCTATAAGGGATTACAGGGACTGTAGTAGCCTGAAAGCGGTATTTTTACGAAAGGACATAGAAAGGTTTTATGACTTCCTCTCAAGAGACCTTATAGAGGCCATAGAGGACTTTAGAAGGAAAAATGCGCAGGATTGAAGAATTTATAAACAGGGTTATATGTGGTGATGCTCTAGAGGTTCTGAGGGAAATGCCTTCAGACAGTGTTGACCTTGGCATAACTTCACCTCCCTATAACAAAAAGGAGAAGCATGGAGGCTGGCTCGTTTCGAAGGTAGTCTACAGAGGATACAAAGATGTTATGTCTGAAGAGGACTATCAAATATGGCAGGTGGATGTGCTTGACGAGCTATACAGGGTTGTAAAGGAAGGTGGCAGTTTCTTTTATAACCACAAGGTGAGGTATGAAAACGGCAGGATGATACATCCCCTTGAATGGCTGGGTAAAAGCAGGTGGACCTTGTGGCAGGAGATAATCTGGAACAGAAGGATAGCGGGCAACATAAGAGGGTGGAGGTTCTGGCAGGTTGAAGAGAGAATATACTGGCTTGTAAAAGGAAAGCCAAGAGAGCTAAATCCCAGACACGCAAAACTCACATCTGTATGGGATATAAGACCTGAACAGGGACACAAAGGTCACCCTGCGGTCTTCCCCATAGAACTGCCCACCAGAATCATTCATTCCATTTTTGAGGACAGAAAAGGCATAGTTATAGACCCCTTCTGCGGGACTGGAACTACCTTGGTATCTGCCAAGCTACTGGGAAAGGATTACATAGGTATAGACATATCGCAGGACTACGTTGAGTATGCCCTGAAAAGGCTTGAAAGGGCGGAGAAGGAATACGCAAAAGTCTTGCAGGAGCTTTCCCTCCACAGTGTGGAGCTCACCTTTAAAGAGAGAAAGGAAAAGGGGATGTGGAGCAAAAGGCTCAGAAGTTTATAATATAAGCATGAGCATGGAATTTGAGCCAGTTATAGGTCTTGAGATACACGTGCAGATGGACACAAGAACAAAGCTCTTCTGCTCCTGTCCGGTGGAGTTCGGTGCAGAGCCCAACAGCAACGTGTGTCCTGTATGCCTTGGGCTTCCCGGCAGCTTGCCGGTTATAAACAGGAGGGCAGTGGAGTTTGCCATAAGGGCAGGGCTTGCCCTGAACTGTCAGATAAACACCCGCTCAGTCTTTGCAAGAAAGAACTACTTCTATCCAGACCTTCCAAAGGGCTATCAGATTTCTCAATATGAGGAGCCTCTTGCGGTCAACGGATGGCTTGAGGTTGGTGGCAAGAGGGTAAGGATAAGAAGGCTTCATATGGAGGAGGATGCGGGTAAAAACATCCACGAAGGCTCAAAGACCTATGTGGACCTCAACAGGGCGGGCACGCCCCTCATGGAAATAGTCACAGAGCCGGACATAGACTCTCCCCAGATGGCGAGGGAGTTTCTTGAAAGGCTCAGGAACATAATGAGATATGCGGGCGTGTCCCGTGCAGACATGGAAAAGGGACAGCTTCGCTGTGATATAAACCTCTCCATAAGACCAAAGGGCTCAAAGGAGCTCGGCACAAGGGTGGAGATAAAGAACGTAAACTCCTTCAGGTTTGTGCAGAAAGCCATAGAGGCGGAGATGGAGCGTCAGATAAAGCTGGTGCTGTCCGGTGAGAAGGTGATTCAGGAAACACGGACCTTTGACCCCTCCACGGGGCTCACCCATCCCATGAGAACAAAGGAAGAGGCAGAAGACTACCGATACTTCCCAGACCCGGACCTTCTCCCCCTCGTGATTCCTGCAGACTGGATAGAAAGTATAAGAAGGAGCATGCCAGAGCTTCCAGAGCAGAGGCTTGAGAGGTTCATCAGAGATTATGCCCTTGACGAGTATTCCGCAAGGGTTCTGACCGACAACAAGGATCTGGGAGACTTCTTTGAGGAGTCTCTGAAGTTTTATCCAGAAGACCCTAAACTGACCGCCAACTGGCTGCTAAACGACCTTCTTGGAAACCTCTCTGAGGCTGGAAAAGATATAGAAAACTCCACGGTAAGCCCCCAGAGCCTTGCGGAGCTCGTAAAGCTCATAAGGGAAGGCGTTCTTTCTTCCAGACTGGCAAAAGAGGTGTTAAAAGAGATGGTCTCCACGGGCAAGGAGCCCTCAAAAATAGTAGAGGAAAAGGGACTCAGGCAGGTAAGTGATGAAGACACCATAAGGGCAATGATTGAAGAGGTGGTGAAAGAAAACAGCAGAGAGGTGGAACGTTTCAGGGCTGGTGAAGAGAAGGTCTTTGGCTTTCTTGTGGGTCAGGTGATGAAAAAGGCAAAGGGCAAAGCAAACCCACAGGTGGTAAACAGGCTCCTCAGAGAGATGCTGACCGGTGGATGAAGGAGCTCTACCTCTTTCTTGCCCATGTGGTGGTCTTTGTCCACTTTCTCTGGATAGTCTTTCTGCTAACGGGCTGGGTCTTTTCCCTTAGATTCAGAGCAATAAGATGGCTCCACATGGGCGGAGTCCTCTTTGCCCTTTTCCTCAACATCACAAAACTTCACTGCCCCCTTACATACCTTGAGATATGGCTCAGAAAGAAGGCGGGTGCACAGGCATACGACAGCTCCTTCATAATCCATTACCTTGAAAAGCTCATATACATAAGAATAGAGCCTGAGCTTCTGAGACTTCTTACCTACCTTTTTGTTGTCTTCTTTCTTGTCTTTTATGGTCTTCTTTGGTTAAAGAATAGAGCTTCAAACCAGCCTTTCTGAAGGCTTACCAATGTAATAACCCTGAGCATAGTCAACTCCGATGTCTTTCAGTATTCTGAGGACCTCTTCGCTTTCCACGTGTTCCGCAATGGTTTTCATACCCATTCCCCTTGCGAGGGTTACCACGGACTCTATGAATATCCTGTCTCTCCAGTCCTCCTTCAGGTCCTTTACAAACTCCCCTTCCAGTTTTACAAAATCAACGGGCAGTTTCTTTATGTAATGGAAAGAGGAATACCCAGAACCGAAGTCGTCAATGGCAAAGAGAAAACCTTCAGCCTTGAGCAATCTTATAAACCTTTCAAGAAGGCTTATGTTCCTTATACTTTCCCTCTCAGTAAGCTCAAAAACAAGCTGTGAAGGCTCTATGTCATAGGATTGTATAAGCCTTTTCATGTTCTTAATAAAGTCATTCATAAGCATAGCCCTTGGGGATAGATTGAGGAAAAGCTTACCCCGGTAGTTGACCTCGCCGGCTTTCCTGATAGCCTTTTCATAGACCATGGCATCCATCCTTAAAACAACACCGAGCCTCTCAGCCATCTCTATAAACTCACCCGCAGGTAAGAGACCCTCGCCTATTCTCATAAGAACCTCATAACCAAACACTTCTCCTGTTCTTAGGTCCTGTATTGGTTGAAAGAATGGATAAATCTCCCCTCTGTCAAGAGAAGTTAGAACCCTTATAGCTTTACTACTGTATTCTCTGTATGATTGCACAAGGTCTTCTTGACTTGGAAGCCTTATCCTGTCCTTGCCCTCTTCTTTGGCGTTTCTGAGCATGCTGTCTGCTATGAGAAAAAGGTCCTTTGGTGTGTTCGCATGGTCTGGATATACTGCTATCCCAGCGGAAACTCTCGGTGATACGGAGCTCTGGTCAGGCAGGGTCAGTGTGATGCTTTCTATGTGTTCTTTAAGAGATGATGCAAGGCTGTAGGCGTTAAGTGGGTCAGCCCCAACAGCTATAATGGCAAATTCATCCCCTCCATACCTTGCAGCTATGTCTGCCTTTCTCTTTCTTTCACCTATGGCCCTTGCAACTTCTTTTAGAAGCGTATCACCCACATGGTGACCATAGGTGTCGTTTATGAATTTGAAATTATCGAGGTCAAGGATTATCAGGGAAAGCTTCCTGTCAAACCGCTTTGCTCTTTCCATCTCATAGTTCAAAAGCTCCCAGAAGGTCCTCTGGTTATAGAGTGTGGTGAGCGGGTCCCTCATGGCATAAAACTCTACCTGCTCTATGTAATCACTTATAGCCTTTGAAGAGCCTATGGCGTTCACGAGGGTTGAAAGCAGGCTGTTGATAACCGCTTGCTTTGCAGGGTCCTCCATCACACAAGATTCCACTCCAACGCCAACGATTCCCCCAACCTGCGGCTTATCAAAGAAAACAGCTTTTGTTCTCAGTCTTATTTTTTCTCTGTCCTCTTCGCTATAGCTTTCAGAACCGTTTACCGTATGGTGAAAAAGGTATAGCTGTCTTCCCATGAGCAGAGACAGTGGAAGCTCAAGGCTTACTTTTGATTTTATGAAGGATTCTATGTAGTTTTTTGTCTCCTCATCTGCCCTTTTATACCAGAATATTTCAATCTTGAGCACATCCGGCTCAAGGAAGAGTGAGAAGACTATGTCTATGGGGATTATGGAATTCATCTCCTTTATAAGGTTTTTTACATAATCGTGCCAGTTTTTTATGGTCTTTGAAGTTATTATGAACCTTTCTAAAAGCTTGGCTTCCGTATCTAAAATGTCCCTATCTATGGCTATTAATTTTATTCTGGTGCCAAGATGCTGGAGTGATTCGTAAATAGGCTTAAGTTCTTTGTAAGATATTTCAGTTCTTCTGAGGAGACTTTCCACATCCTCAACGGATTTTATGCTTTCAATACTTTCACTTATGCTATTACTTAAGGATTTTATAAGACTTCTGAATGTGAACATAAGAAATGTAAACAGCACAGAAAAGAACAAAAGAGGCGTAAGTGTAAGGAATTTAAAAGTGCTCTCAATGCCAGAAATAAAGGCTTTCAGATTTATGCTTGTCTCCACAAGTCCGAGGACACTGCCCTCCTTTGCATTCCAGTGGCACCTGAGGCATTCACTTTCTGCCTTGATGGGTTTTATGTAAAAATAAACGCCTTTTTCAAACTTGCTCTGAGCTTCGCCCCTCATGGCTATAAGATGCATGGCTGTCTTTGCAGGTTCAGGAACAGTTCCATAAATCTCCTTTACAATATCCGACCTGTATAAGTTTATGCTTACCGGGGTTCCCTGATAAGAGACCTCAATAGCCTTCATAAATTCAAGAAGGTCTTTTCTTTCCCACCCCCTTTTCATAACCTGATATATGGAGCTGAAAACCTGATTTGAAATCCCATGGGCTGTTTGATGTGCCATGTTCTGGGTGAAGGATTTTACATAACGGGAGGCAATTATGTAAATAACAGCGTAAACCGGAAGGATTATCAGTAGGTATAAGAAGGTAATTCTAAATATCAGGCTTTTTTGAGCTTTCACCGATTAAATTATAGCTTATAATTAAAACATGCTCAGCATAGCCATCGGCTCAGACCATGCAGGATTTCCCCTCAAGGAGAAGATTAAGGAGTTTCTCCTTTCAAAGGGTTATAAGGTAATTGACTTTGGGACGGAGTCCACAGACTCCACCGATTATCCTCTCTTTGCAAGGGATGTATGTCTTGCGGTTCAGAGGGATGAGGCTCAGAGAGGGATTCTGGTCTGCGGGACTGGTATAGGCATGTCCATAACAGCCAACAAGTTCAGGGGCATAAGGGCTGCTCTGTGTCTTAATGAATACATGGCTCGTATGAGCAGAAAGCACAACGACGCAAATGTGCTGTGCCTCGGAGACAGGATATTGGGAGATGACCTTGCCCTTGCCATAGTGGAGGCATGGCTTTCCGCAGACTTTGAAGGTGGCAGGCACGAAAGAAGGGTGAAGCTCATAAAAGAGATAGAGGATATGCTATAATACCTACAGGAGGCTGTCATGGATATACAGCAAGCCATGTATCCCAACATAACCCTCTTTATTCAGGCGATACTTTTTCTGGTCTTCACCGCCATAGTGAGAAGCATCCTTGTAAAGCCCTACTCTCAGGTTATAGAGGAGAGGGAGAGGCTCACGCAGAAAAACACGGAGGAAGCCATAAGGCTCAGAGAAGAGGCTCAGAGGCATTTTCAGGAAGCCCAGAGCATACTGGAAAAGGGAAGAAGGGAGTCCAACCAGATACTGGAGCAGGCAAGAAGGGAGGCAGAAAGGCTCAGGGCTGAAATTCTTGCAAAGGTGGAGCAGGAAACTCAGGAAGAGATATCAAGGGCTGTTGAAGATATAAGGAAGAGCCTTGAGGAGGAGAAAAGAAAGCTTGATGAAAGAGTCAGGGAAATTGCAGAGCTCATCACCAGCAAGGTTCTGGAGGAGGCGGCATGAGTGAAGGAAACCACACCCTTGAGCTCCTGTGGAAAGGTCTCAACATACTGGCTTTTCTGGGTATAGTCTACTACTTTGGAAGAAAGCCCATCTCAGAAGCCTTTAACAGATACTTTCATAGCCTTACTGAAAAGCTGATAGGCTCTGAAAGGGAGCTTACGGAGGCTCAGGAAGAGCTAAGAAGAGCAAAGGATAGCCTTCAGGACGCTCAGAGAAGGTATCAGGAGCAACTCAGGATATCCCAGCAGACTGCACAGACCATTAGAGAGGAGGAGGAGAAAAAGGCGCAGGAAATAGCTGGCAGGATAAGGGAGAAGACAAAGGAGGTCATAGACATAGAGCTAAAGAAGGCAAAGGAGGAGCTTCTTCGCTACGGTGCGGGGAGGGCATACCAGCTTGCGGTGGATGCTCTTAAGGAAAGGTTTAAAGATGAAAAGCTCCAGAGGGCATACATAGAGAAATCCCTCAAAAAACTGGAGGCGGAAAGATGACCGCAAGACCGGAGATAGTGAGAAAAATCGCCAAGCTGCTCCTGGAAAAGTCTCCAAAGGAAAGGCAGGAGCTTCTGAAGTTATCCCAGCTTCTGGAGCTTCTTTACAGGCTATACAGGTCAGAAAAGGACTTCAGGGGCTTTGTGCTCAACCCCACTATACCCAAGGAGAAAAAGCTTGAATTTCTGAGAAGTCTCAGAGAAAGACTGGGTATAGACCAGAGGGTGGATGAAGTTCTTGACTATTTGCTTGAGGTCAACGCTGTCCCCATACTGGGGGAAGTCAGAAGAGTCTATGATTACGAGGTGGAAAAGCTCCTCAGGCTCAGTAAGGCTTTGCTGGTTCTGGCAAGGAGGGTAAACGAGCAGGAGCTGGAAAGGATAAAGGAAGTCATAAGAGAGTTCACAGGAAGGGATTACGAGTTTGAGGTGGTAGAAGACCCTGAGCTAATTGGGGGCTTTCTTCTCAAGACATCAAGCTTTGTGCTGGATGCCTCCGTTAAGAGAGGGCTTGAAGGAATCCTGAGAGGCTGACATGGAATACCCCAGAGAAAAGTTTGAACAACTTTCAAAAAGATTAAAGTCTATGGCAATTCCTCCAGAGGTGGACGTGGAGCTTCTCATGCCCGAAAGGGACGATGTGGAATATCCAACGGTGGTCATAACCTACCTTGAGGGTGATGAGGAAGGTCCTCAGAAGGAGCTGGTTTTCAACGAAGCCTACTGGAGCTCTTCTGTGGAAAACCTGCTGGGTGCGGTGATGCATCAGGTCAAATCCCTTATGGAAGAGCTACAATCCTTTGAAGGAGAATAGAGGAGGTAACAGATGGAGAGGACGCTGGTTATTGTAAAGCCCGACGCCTTTGAAAAGGGAGCCACAGGCAGGATAATTGACAGGTTTATATCCGAGGGCTTTAAAATAAGAGCCCTCAAGCTCTTCAGATTTACAAGAGAGCAGGCAGAGGGTTTTTACGCTGTTCACAGAGAAAGACCTTTCTTCGGTGAGCTTGTGGAATTCATGACCTCAGGTCCGGTGGTTGCCATGGTGTTGGAGGGCGAGGATGCCATAAGGAGGGTAAGGGAAATCATAGGTCCAACAGACAGCAACGAGGCAAGAAAAGTAGCACCCAACTCCATAAGGGCTCTCTTTGGCACCGACAAGGGCAAGAATGCAGTGCACGCTTCAGACTCAAGGGAGTCTGCGGACTACGAGATACCTTTTATATTCTCACAGCTTGAGATAGTCTGAAGCACGAGCTCTTTAAGAGCCTGTATGTAGGTGGGGTGTGTTTTCAGCGTGGGTATTCTCACAAAGTCCACACCCCTCTCCCTTGCCATGTTTCCGTAAAGGTAATCAAGCTCGTAAAGGGTCTCTGAGTGCTCGCAGGTAAAGGACACGGGGATAACCGCTATCTTTTTCACTCCTGAGTTTATGAACTCTTCTAAAAGCCTGTCGGTAAAAGGCTCAAGCCACTTGGTGGGTCCCACCTTGCTCTGATAGCCCAGAGCATGCCTTACACCAGGAAAGTGCTCCATTATCAGCCTTACTGTCTCCTCAGTCTGTTTCTGGTAGGGGTCCCCCTCTTTTATGATGTTCACAGGGAGGCTGTGGGCGGTAAAGAGGAAAAAGTATTCCTGCCATCTGGGCAGGTTTTCTCTTATGTTTTCCACCATCGCCCTTATGTAGGTGGGGTGGTTGTGATAGCAGTTTATCCTGAGTATAGGCACTGAGGAGGGGTAAAAGTAGGGGTTTTCCTGCCCCCTGAGCGTGGTCAGTGCAAAATGCCTGCCCCTTCCTGTAAGTCTTCTAAAGACTCTGTCAAACTCGTTAAAGGAAGAGCCAGTGGTTGTCCTGCTATACTGGGGATACAGAGGCAGAAGAACAAGCCTTTCCACGGGGTGCTTTAGAAGCTCTCTCAGGGCTTCTTCTGTGAAGGGGTGCCAGTATCTGAGGGCAACCACCACCTTAAAGCCCTCTCCCAGAGCTTCCTGCAGTGCCTGAGCCTGAGCCTGAGTCTGCTCCCTCTGAGGAGACCTGCCACCCATTATCTCGTAGTAGTGCCTTGTCTTCTTTGCCCTCAGCCTTGAGATGAGCCATGCCACTGGCTTCTGTATGGGTCTGGGAATTCTTATTATGTCGTGGTCAGAAAAGAGGTTATACAGAAAGGGCTGTATTGCAGACAGGCTGTCCGGACCGCCCATGTTAAAGAGAACCACTCCCGTCATGGAAAAATCATACCAGCTCTCTCAGGTTTATTCTGCCCTCATAAATTGCCTTTCCAACCACAACCCCTTCCACTACACCCATGAGCCTTTTTATGTCCTCAAGGCTGGCAACTCCGCCAGAGGCAAGCAAGGGCTTTTTCACAAATTTTCTGAACTCTCTGTAGGGCTCTGCGTCCACGCCCTCAAGAGTGCCGTCCCTGTCTATGTTGGTGTATAGGTATCCCCATATGGGCTTTTCTTCATAGACAAGGGCAAGCTCCTGCGGGCTTATAGAACTTTCTTCTTTCCATCCACCCACCGCTACCTTTCCTCCCTTTGAATCTACCGCCAGTATGACCCTCTGGGGGAAAAGCTCCAGTATGCGCTCAAAGGTCTCGGGCTCCCTAACAGCCAGAGTGCCTACAACAAAAAGGTCCACACCTTCCTCCAGCAAAACCCTACAGCTCTCCGGGTTCCTTATACCCCCACCCACCTGAACTATGCCGGAGAAAGACCTTCTTATGAGCTTTATGGTGGGCAGGTTTACCGGGATACCTTTGAGGCTTCCGTCAAGGTCCACCACGTGAAGCCTCTTAAAACCAAGCTCCTCAAAAAGTCTTGCCATATCCTCCGGCGAGTTTGAATATACCTTTGCCTTCTCAAAGTCTCCCCTCAGGAGCCTTACCAGCTTACCACCTTTGATGTCTATGGCAGGAATTACAAAGTCTCTCATAGTATCTGTGGTTTACCCAGATAAAAGCCCTGTGCCATGTCCACTCTCAGGCTCTTCACGAGCTGAAGCTCATCCTCCCTCTCTACCTGCTCCGCAAGAACACTGAATCCCAGCCTCTTCAGACCAACAACAACCCACTTAAGCATGGAACGAGCTTCTCTCAGGAAAAAGCCATCAAGCTTTACCACATCCGGTTTCGTTTTTATCAGCCTTTCCACCGAGGAATATTCAACTCCAAAGTCGTCCACTGCAACCCCAAAACCGTAGCTTCTGACTTCCTTTACCAGCTCCACCAGGTCTTCAGTGCTGCCTGTCATCTTACCCTCAGAAAGCTCTAGCACCACTCTGGAGGGTTCAAGTCCATAGGAGATTACTTCCTTGTGAAAGTCGGAGACCTTGAGCCTACCCTTGGCTATAAAGTTGACAAAGTTGTAGGGGAAGTTTATGTACATCCTTCCTTCTAACCCAATTGCTTTGAACCTTAAAAAGGCCTTCTGAAGCACTATCTCTTCAAACAGGCTTATGAAAGATGTCTTTAAGAGGTCCTCTATGAAACACCCTGCAGGCACAACCCTCCCATCCTCCATCAGCAGCCTCATGAGCACCTCGTAACCCTCAACCTGCCCCTTCTCAAGGTTGTATATGGGCTGAAAGGCAGGTTCTAAAGACCTTTTGTTTAAAACCTGCAGAAGGGTCTGGTGGTCAAGGGACTTTCTGGGAAGCTCTTCCTGGATAAGCACAATATCATCTCCGCCTCTGCTCTTTGCCTCTGCTACACGGGTTTCTACAAGCTCAAGCACAGCCTCTGCACTGTTTCCCTTCGGCACGAAGCTGTAAATACCAATGGTAACACTTATTCTTGACTCCAGTTCAAGACCCTCTATCCTGTTCCTTATCCTCCTTGCCACTTTCTCTGCACCCTTTGTATCAGAGTTTGGAAG
Source organism: Aquificaceae bacterium (assembly GCA_037481935.1). Classification (NCBI taxonomy): domain Bacteria; kingdom Pseudomonadati; phylum Aquificota; class Aquificia; order Aquificales; family Aquificaceae; species Aquificaceae bacterium. Next base: position 173,695 of record JBBFKQ010000002.1, read on the forward strand.
TAATATGAGAAAGGAACTGCCTTTGTATTTCCCAGCTATATCACTTTTCCTTATGCTGGAAGAAATTATTTCGGCAATTTTCAAAAGAATATGGTTACCATATCCATAGCCACCCTTTCTGTTTATCTGTTTCATGTTGTCCACATCCAGAAGGACTACAGAAAGACTTTCTCCCCTCCTTTCATAAAGGTAGATTAATTTCTGCACGTATTCAAGAAGGCAACCTATGTTTGACGCAAGCGTTTGCCGATAGAGTTCCAGACAGCTAAGATTTTTCCTAACCACAGACTGTAAAATATTATAACAATGGTAGTAATAAAATCAACCACCATAATTGCAGTGAGGAGAAAGGGCACCACCGTAATGGGTGGCGATGGTCAGGTTACTCTTGGCTCTTCCGTGATAAAGCATTCTGCAAAGAAAATAAGAAAGCTATACAGGGACAGTGTGCTTGTTGGCTTTGCCGGTTCAGCGGCCGATGGGCTTGCCCTTATGGAAAGGCTTGAGGCAAAACTGGAAGAGTTCAGGGGTAACCTTCTCAGAGCATGCGTGGAACTTGCCAAGGACTGGAGGATGGACAGGAGCCTGAGAAGGCTTGAGGCACTTCTGCTTGTGGCGGACAGAGAGCGCATGCTACTTCTCTCTGGCAACGGTGATGTGATAGAACCCGACGAGCCAGTGCTTGCCATAGGCTCGGGAGGAGATTACGCGAGGTCTTCAGCTCTAGCCCTCTACAGAAACACAGACATGTCTGCAGAGGAGATAGTGAGAGAATCTCTGAAAATTGCAGGTGAGATATGCATATACACAAACCAGAGCTTTCTTATAGAGAAGCTGGAGTAGGCTAAAATTTTTGTCATGTTTAGAAAAGTTCTTGTGGCAAACAGAGGAGAGGTTGCTCTCAGGATAATAAGGGCCTGCGAGGAGCTTGGTATAAGGACGGCGGCCATATACTCAGAGGCAGACACAAGGTCCCTCTATGTGAAAAAGGCAGATGAGGCATATCTCATTCCCGGAGACCCCGTGCGGGCTTATCTTGACTATGTGAAAATCGTAGACCTTGCCAAATCAGTAGGGGCTGATGCCATACATCCAGGTTATGGCTTTCTTGCGGAGAACGCAGACTTTGCCCGCTACTGTCAGAGCAACCGTATAACCTTTATAGGACCCTCCCCAGAGCATATTGAACTCTTCGGGGACAAGGTAAAGGCAAAGCAGGCAATGCAGAAGCTGGGCATTCCCACCATACCCGGTTCCCCAGACCCTCTCAAAAATCCAGAGGACGCCCTGCACTACGCGAGGGAAATAGGGCTCCCCGTGATCCTAAAGTCTGCCTATGGCGGTGGTGGGAGGGGGATGAGGGTTGTCCGAAGCCTTGAGGAACTGCCAAGGCTTTTTGAGTCTGGCTACAGGGAGGCGGAGACCTTCTTTGGAAGGGGTGACCTCTTTGTGGAGAAGTATTTAGACAATCCCAAGCATATAGAGGTTCAGGTTCTCGGGGACATGTATGGCAACGTGGTTCATCTGGGTGAAAGGGACTGCTCAGTGCAGAGAAAACATCAGAAAATCATAGAGCTTACCCCGTGCCCCGTGCTTCCCACGGAGCTCAGACAGAAGATGCTCGGGCTGAGCGTAAAGGCAATGATGCAGGTGGGATACTACAGCGCAGGCACTCTTGAGTTTCTTGTGGACCTCAAAAGCAAAGAGTTTTACTTCATAGAGATGAACACGCGACTTCAGGTGGAGCACACCATTACGGAGATGGTGACAGGTATAGACATAGTGGAGACAATGATAAGGGTTGCTGCGGGTGAGCCTCTCCCCTTCACCCAGAGTGATGTGACCTTCAGAGGCTATGCCATTGAGTTCAGGATAAACGCAGAAGACCCCAGAAGGGGCTTTGCACCAGCTCCTGGCAAAATAACCGCCTACTATTCTCCCGGCGGTCCAGGCATAAGGATGGATGCGGGTGTTTACAAGGACTACGTGATTCCGCCCTACTATGACTCCATGATAGCCAAGATGAGCGTCTGGGCTCTAACATGGGACAGGGTGCTGGCGAGGGCAAGAAGGGCAATAGATGAGTTTATAATCAGAGGTGTCCCCACCAACATACCCCTTCATAGAGAGATAATAAGAGACCCAGACTTTATATCGGGCAACTTTGGCATAAGGTTCCTGGAGGAAAAACTTCCCCACTACGATTTTGAGATAGAGGGTGAGGAAGACCCCGAAACCCTGGCCCTTGCCATATCTGCTGCCATAGCGGCCTACTACGGACTGTAATCTACGGACACCCCACTGCTCTCAAAGCCAAGGGGGCCGACCACTTTCACCGTGTAGGTGGCCTTTGTCTTCGGCGGTTCTACCTCAAGGGCAAAGCCCATGGTCCTTTCTATCTCCTTCCCGTCCCTGTAGACTACAAACTCCCTGTAAGGGTGCGGGTAAAACCAGACAAGGTAGAGACTATTTTTGCTTGCTCTTAGCTCAAGCCCTTCAACCTCCGGGACTGGGGGTGGAGGCTTGGGCTTTACGCAGAATTCCACGGGCTGGCTCTCCACATCTCCTTTAAGTCCAGTAAGGGCGTAGCATCTTTCCCAGTAGTCCTTCTCCAGCTGTATTTCCCTCATGAAAGTTTTTGCTGTCTCAGGGTGGATAAGGCCATCTCTGAGAACATAGAGTCTATAAGCTTCAAAACCAGAAGGAAGGACCTTTACGGAGGTGTCTTCTTCCAGAAGTCTGACAGATGGCCTCTCCTCCAGAGCCTGAGGGACGCAGAACTTTCTGGAGCCTTCCCCCAGTCTCTCTACCACAAGGCAGAAGGCTTTTCCTTCCTCCCTTACCCAGTAGTCATCGTGTTTTTCGAATCCCTTTACCTTTATGTCTCCAGAAAGACTCTTCACGTATACCTTCTGCCCTATTCTTCTTATCTCAACCTCCGGAGGTTTGAGCACTTGGGGATTTGCCTTTATGCCACAGCCTGCCAGTAAAAGAGCTAGCGGCAGGAATCTTTTCATTTAGGCGGTCCAGACTCCTTTTCGTAGGGCCATATGAGTATGCCACCTGCCAGATTGTAGGCCTCGTAGCCCATGTGCCTCAGAAAATAGGTTGCAAAGGCACTGCGTTCACCACTTCTGCAGTAGACTATGTATGTTTTATCCTTTGGCAGGTCTTTGAAGGCGTATCTGAGCTCATCAAGGGGTATGAGCGTTGAGTTGGGAATTCTTAGCTGCACGTGTTCCTGCGGTGTTCTCACATCAAGAAGAACAACATTGTCCTTCTGAAGCATTTCCTTTGCTTCCTGCGGTCCTACCTCTGGCACCTGAAACATGCTTACCTCCTTAAACTGATAATTATATTCTAAAGAGTCTCATGCTCAGGTCAAGCCACCTTGCTGAGTGGGTTATGGCACCGCTTGAGATGAAATCAACTCCTTCTATTGCATAACCCCTTATGTTCTGAAGTGTTATGTTGCCCGACACTTCCACCATGACCTTCCCCTTTGTGAGCTTCACCGCCTCCCTCACCCCTTCAGTGCTGAAGTTGTCAAGAAGGACCATGTCAACGCCACACTCAAGGGCTTCTTGGAGCTCCTGAAGGCTCTCCACCTCCACCTCAATTCTGTAAACTGGACTTATCCTCTCCTTTACCCTTTTTACCGCTTCCTTAATGCTACCAGCCACCACCTTGTGGTTGTCCTTTATGAGCACCATATCGTAGAGGGCATACCTGTGGTTTACGCCTCCACCCACTCTAACCGCATACTTTTCAAAGTATCTCAGGCCGGGGGTTGTTTTCCTTGTGTCAAGAAGCCTCACATCAGTTCCTTCAAGGGCCCTGACAAATTTTCTCGTGAGCGTGGCAATTCCGCTGAGCCTCTGAAGAAGGTTGAGAGCTACCCTTTCACCCATCAGCAGCACATCCGCAGGACCCTCAATTAAAAGTAGCTCATCACCCTCAAAAAACTCTTCTCCATCCCTCAAACTCCCTATGAGCTTTACCTCTCCAAGAAGCCGGAATACCCTCAGGGCAAACTCTACACCGGCAAGGACTCCTCCCTCCTTAGCCCTTATAACTCCCCTCGCCCTTTCACCTCTGAACATGCCCTCTGTTGTTATATCCCCCCTTCCCAGGTCCTCTTCAATAAATCTTAACAAAAGGCTGTCTACCATAGGCTATAATTTTAAAGGGGAGCTATGAAAATAGTGTTCGTTGCCTCAGAAAGCGCCGCCTACATAAAGGCGGGTGGGCTTGGGGATGTGGTTCATTCTCTTGCAAAAGCCCTTATAAGACTTGGACACTCCCTTTATGTGATAATGCCCAGATACTCAAAGATAAGGGGAGACATGAGGGCTGTATCTGGCGGAAAAGTCTTCTTCGGCAACCAGTGGCAAGAATTTAAGGTCTTTGAGGATATAAAGGAACATGTGAAATATTACTTTCTGGATTCTCCTCAGTATTATCAGAGGGATTATATATACGCGACCCCTAAGGGAGAATACGAAGACAATCCCCTCAGGTTCGGCTTTCTGTCTCTGGCCAGCCTTGAGGTGATAAAGAGCCTGCAGATTAAACCCGATGTGATTCACCTGCACGACTGGCATACGGGGCTTCTACCCCTCTACAAAAAGATACACTATTCAGAGCTTCATCATGTTCCCACCATATTCACCATACACAACGCCCTTCATCAGGGCATATACGACCACCACTTTATCCCACTTCTCAACCTCCCATGGGATGTTTACCATCCCTTTAACGGTATAGAGTTTTATGGAAAAATAAACTTCCTCAAGGCGGGGATAGCTTTTTGTGATGTTCTGACCACCGTGAGCCCCTCCTATGCTGAGGAGCTAAGACACCACGCCTACGGTCTTGAGGGTCTTATAAGGGAAAAAAAATACTTTTTTGGTATATTGAACGGCATAGACTACGATGTGTGGAACCCTGAATCTGACAGGCTGATAAAACACCATTACGGCGTAAAAAACTTTCCCAGGGGCAAGGCTGGCAACAAAAAACATCTGAAGGAAACCTTTGGGCTCAAGACGCCAAACGAAAGACCCCTTGTGGGAATGGTTTCAAGGCTCACAGCACAGAAGGGTCTTGACCTTGTTCAGGGAATACTCTGCGAGGCAGTCCGAGAGGGTTTTGACTTTGTTTTCCTTGGCTCGGGGGAGGAAAAGTATCAGGATATGCTCATAGAGTTCATGAAGAAACATCCGGATAGCGTCAGGGTCAGAATCGAATACAACGAGGAACTTGCCCACAAGATATTCGCCGGAGCGGACATGTTCCTCATGCCCTCTCTCTTTGAGCCCTGCGGCATATCCCAGATGATAGCCATGAGGTATGGCACAGTCCCTGTAGTGAGGTCAACGGGCGGCCTCAGAGATACGGTGATAGACTTTGTGGACAACCCACATGAGGGCAACGGCTTTTCCTTTGAAGAATTCTCAAGTAGAGAACTCATGCATGCCCTTCTCAAGGCAAGGGTATACTACGACATGCACATGTGCGACCACTCAAAGGAATGGCATGAAATAATAAAAAGGTGTATGAAGAAGGATTTCTCCTGGGAAAAAAGCGCCAGAGAATACGAGAGAATATACTCCACAGCTATAATGCTCAGAAGATATGGTTCTTAGTCTTGAGGAACTCATAAAACTTCTTGAACCTGTAAGAGACAGAAAAAGTATAGTTTTTACAAATGGCTGTTTTGACCTGCTTCATGCAGGGCATGCCAATTACCTTGCAAAGGCAAAGAGCCTGGGTGATATACTTGTGGTGGGGCTAAACTCCGACTCCTCTGTAAGGAGAATCAAGGGTCCAAAAAGACCTGTAATTCCACAGCACATGAGGGCTTACCTCCTTGACAGCCTCAAATCCGTGGATTTCGTGGTCATATTTGAAGAAGACACGCCTCTGGAGCTCATAAAAGCCATAAGGCCCCATGTGCTTGTAAAGGGTGCAGACTGGGATATAAAGGATATAGTAGGGGCAGACTTTGTGCTTTCCTACGGTGGGAGGGTGGAGAGGGTAGAATTTGAGTTTCACATATCCACCTCTGATATCATACGCCGGATAGTTGAGCTTTACAGAGAGGAAGAAAGATGAGCCTCTATGGCATCTTCAAGTCTTGAGAGAAGTTCCTGGCTCACTTTCAATCTTTCAAGTCTCTTTAAAGCTTCTTCCTCCATTAGTCTTCTTACGAGCCCCCTGAGTCTTTCTTCAAAAACCTCCTCCTTGTAAAGTCCAAGGCGCCTGAGAAAATCTAGCTTGAACTTTGAAAGGAATAAGCCATGGTTCTGTGGATTGAGAGTGATGTAGAAAAGTGCCATGTTAAAAAGTTCAGGGTCATACTGCAGAAACCATCTTTCTACAAAGAGGGCAATAGAGTTCATCCACACAAACCTCTGATAGCTCCCAAGACATAGATAGGATATAAACTCCACTTCAATGAGGTCATCAAAGATTATCAGACTCCCAGATTGTCTGTATACGAAGCTTATTAGGTTGAAAGCTTCTAAATAGCCCAATAGCCCCCTGTCTACTTTCAGTCCACCTGGCACAAAGACCTTTACAGGTCCGCAGGTTCCGTAGGCTTTCAGCATTATGTCCTCGTCACCCGCCCTGAACCTTCTGAGAATCAGGAAACTACCCTTTGCGGACATGTGCTATAATTATAGCCCTCTGAATGATGAGCCATGCCAACGCTTTTTAAAAAGCCAAGAGAAATAAGGAATTACCTGAAGTCTGTCAGGTGTGATAGCAGGCAGAGTATCGGCTTTGTTCCCACAATGGGCTATCTTCACGATGGACACAGAAGGCTTATAAGAGAATCAAAATTGCATAACGACATTACTGTGGTAAGCATCTATGTGAACCCACTGCAGTTTGGTGTAGGAGAGGACTACGAAAAATATCCCAGGGACATAGAGAGGGACATGAGTATATGTGAGGAAGAGGGCGTGGATGTGGTCTTTGCTCCCTCTGATGAAGACATGTATCCAGAAAAACCCCTTGTAAGCATAGAGATAAAGGGTCTCACAGACTTGCTTGAAGGTAAGTTCAGACCTGGTCATTTCGGTGGTGTATGCACCGTTGTCCTCAAGCTCTTTAACATAATACAACCTGACAGGGCTTACTTTGGAGAAAAGGACTATCAGCAGCTTAAGATTGTGCAGAGGCTAGTCAAAGACCTGAGCCTGCCCGTGGAGATAGTTCCGGTTCCAACAGTCAGGGATGAGGATGGGCTAGCTCTGAGTTCAAGAAACTCATATCTCTCCCCTCAGGAGAGAGAATCAGCCCTTTCCCTCTACAGGTCCTTCCTTCTTGCAGAAAAACTCTTTAAAAACGGCAACAGGCAGGCAGAGCTGCTCAAGGAGGCCATAAGGGAGTTTATACTGAGGCATCCCCATGTAAAGGGTATAGATTATGTAGAGATAACTGACCAGGACCTAAGGCCGGTGCAGGAGGCAAGCGTAGGTGATAGAATACTTCTTGCAGTGTGGGTAGGAAACACGAGGCTCATAGACAACTGGAGGATAGGCGATGCAGAAGTATGAGGGTCTTCTGAAGGCAGAAGGTATAAGCATTGGTATAGTGGCCAGCAGGTTTAATCATCTTTTGGTGGACAGACTGATAGAGGGTGCTACAGATTGTATAATCAGGCACGGAGGCGCTGAGGAAAACATACATCTTGTAAGGGTTCCTGGCTCATGGGAGATTCCCCTTGCAGTAAAGGAGCTCATAAACAGAAAGGGGCTGGATGGAGTTGTTGCCCTGGGTGTTCTTATAAGGGGACAGACACCACACTTTGAATACATAGCCAGTGAAGTGGCTAAGGGTCTTGCCGTGGTAAGCCTTGAGACTGGAAAACCTGTGGGCTTTGGAGTTATAACTGCGGATACCTTGGAGCAGGCAGTGGAGAGGGCAGGGACCAAGCAGGGCAACAAGGGCTGGGAGGCAGCGCTGTCTGTTATAGAGATGGTCAACCTTCTGAGAAGTTTTGAATGATATACAAACCTCAGGCAAGAAGGGATGCCTTTTTAGTCCTCTATCAATGGGATATGAAGGGCGAACCAGTTGAAGGACTTGTAGAAGAATACATAACAGCAAACCGTATAAGCCTGCAGGACCAGAGAAGATACTTGAGAAAACTTGTAAAGACATACATGGAAAACTCCACAAGCATTGACAAGCTAATAGCTGAGCTTTCAGAAAGATGGGACATTGACAGGGTGGGTTATATAGAGAGGAACATACTCAGGATAGCTCTTGCTGAGTTTCTTCATGTGGGAGTGAAAAATCCAAAACTAACCATCTATGACTATGTGAAGCTGGCACAGAAGTATGCAGGCAAAAAATCTGCACAGTTTATAAACGGTATACTGGGAAGGGTGGTAAAGGAGAAGTTGGGTGAAGGCTAAGACTTTTCCCCTTCCTTGACCTCCTCGCCCTTTACCTCCTTCACCTTTTCCTCCTCACCTGAAAAAGCCTTCTTGAAGTTTCTTATGCCCTCGCCCAGGGACCTGCCAACTTCGGGGAGTCTACCCGCTCCAAAGATGAGCAGGACTATAAGAAGTATTAGAAGAATCTCCGTAAAGGATAGCTGTGGTATCATGCCTGTTCCTTCTTTTCGGGCTTTTTCTCCTCTTCTGTCTCACCGGCAAGAGCCTTTTTGAAGTTCCTTATGCCTTCACCCAGCCCCTTGCCAAACTCGGGCAGCTTTGAGGCACCAAATATGACAAGTATTACGAGAAGTATAAGGACTATCTGCCAGGGCAATGGAAAATGCATCTTTTCACCTCCTTGTCCTTAATAATTATATGCCCGCCCCTTGACAAAGACAAGGGGACAGTTTATGATTATCCTGGAGTGGGTAAAGAAAGGGAGGGCGCCTACCTTTCTGGACTTACTCAGTAATAATTTTTAAGGAGGTTTTTGTTCCATGTCACTCACAGGCACAGTCAAATGGTTCAGCAAGGAAAAGGGTTATGGCTTTATAACCCGAGATGACAATCAGGGGGATGTGTTCGTTCACTTCTCCGCCATACAGCAGAGGGGCTTCAAAACCCTTGAGCAAGGTCAGAGGGTTGAGTTTGAAGTAGAACAGGATACAAAGGGTTTGAGAGCAAAGAACGTAAAAGTCCTGTCATGACCCCTTCCCCCTCCGGGGGGCTATAATTAATCCTTATGCAACTCTACGACCTGTATCGTGGCAGGGATTATCACATTGTTCCAACCTTGGAAAGGATAGAAAAGGCCGTAAGCTATCTATCCTTCAAACCCTCTTACATTTCACTTCAGGTAGGTGGGACCAACGGAAAAGGTTCTACCTGTGCCTTTGCTCAGAGCATCCTCAGACATCATGGCTATAAAGTTGGCTGGTTTGTTTCTCCCCATCTCTCTGATGAGAGGGAAAGGTGGAGGATAAACGGTGAGAAGATACCCGAGGAAAGACTCTCAGAGCATGTGGGGGAGCTGAGACCTGTTTTTGAGAGGTTTGAACTCACCTACTTTGAAGCCTGCACACTTATAGCACTCCTATACTTTGAGGAAGAGAAGGTGGACTTTGCGGTTTTTGAGGTAGGCATGGGCGGCAGGTGGGATGCAACAAAAGTTTGCCAGCCAGAGGTCTGCGTAATAACCAACATACAGAGAGACCATACCAGGTGGCTTGGAAGGGACTGCGAAAGCAGGGCGGTGGAGAAGCTGGGCATCTACAGAAGGGGAAAGCCTCTGGTGCTCGGGAGTATGAGGTTTCCGCTATACACAAAGGCTCTGGAGCTGTGTGATGAAAGGGACCTTTATGTGGCCGGCATTGACTTTTTCTGCTCTGGCAGGGTTGAGGGTGCAAAGACGGTTATGGATTTTTACGAGGATGGAAATATCAGGCTTGAAAAAGCAGAGCTTGGTCTCTGGGGCAGGTATCAGGTTGACAACGCAAGCCTTGCCATAAGGGCTACTGGGCTTTTGATAGACCTGAAAGAGGATGCACTCAGGAACGCTCTGAAAACTACCAGATGGGAGGGCAGGATGGAAATCCTCAGGAAAAGCCCCCTGTTAATACTGGACGGAGCCCATAATCCTGACGGGGTGGCAAGGGTTGTGAAAGAGTTGAAAAGGCATATGGGAAAGCTTACCCCTGTATTTACAGCCCTGAAGGACAAGGAGTGGGAGCTTTCGCTTTTTCATCTGAGGGAGCTTTCAGACAGAATTTACCTTGTTCCTGTAAAGCATCACAGAGGAGAAGAAATGCTGACCCTCTATCAGAAGGCGAGAGAAGTGGGCTTTAGAGAAGTCATTGTTCTTGATGGCTCAGAACAGCTTCTTGAACTCAAAGAGGACCTGCTGGTGCTTGGGTCCTTATATCTTGTAGGGGAGATAAGGGAGATACTGGAGAGGGAAAAGGTAGTATGAAGGTTAGGTTTGTGGGTAGTTTTGTGAAAGGCTTTCCCATGGACGACCTCATGCATGTGGTATTTGTGGGCAGGTCAAACGTGGGAAAGTCATCCCTCATAAACATGCTGGTGGGGAAAGATGTAGCACGGGTAAGCAAAGAGCCCGGCAGAACAAGAGCCATAAACCTTTTTCTCCTTGAAGACCACGGTCTTTATCTTGCTGACCTTCCGGGCTATGGCTTCGCAAAAGTTTCAAAAAAGGTAAGGGAAGAGTGGAAAAGAATGATAGAGGGATACTTTCATGCCTGCTGGGAAGACATAAAGCTTGTCCTTTTGCTCATTGACAGCCTTGTGGGTCCTACAGAGCTGGACATTGAGAGCCTTAACTGGCTTCAGAGCCTGAATCTTCCCCACATAATAGCCCTGACAAAATGTGATAGAGCGAGCCAGAGAGAACTCAGTTCAACGCTCAAAAAGATAAGGGAATTTTCCCACGCAGAGGTAGTGCCCACTTCTGCAAAAGAGGGTATGGGCAAGAAGGAGCTTCTTAAATATGTTCTCAGCTAAGGCACCTCAGATGGAACTGGTTGGAAAAACCCTGTGTATACTGAAAAAGTATTCTCTCAACACCGTCTGTGAGGAATCCCTCTGTCCAAACATTGGAGAGTGCTTTTCCAAAGGGACAGCTACCTTCCTGATAATGGGCATGGTATGCACAAGAGCCTGCAAATACTGTCATGTATCCAGCGGAAGACCACAGCCACCAGACCCCTCAGAACCAGTCAGGTTATACCATGCAGTTAAAGAGCTTGGGCTCAGGCACGTGGTGATAACCTCCGTGGACAGGGACGACCTTCCAGACTTTGGTGCGGGGCACTTCAGGAGATGCGTGGAGTTTCTAAAGTCAAGAGACAGCAGTCTAAGGGTTGAGGTGCTAACTCCAGACTTTCAGGGTTCTGAGAAAGTCCTTGAGGAAATCATAAAGGCAAAGCCCCACATACTTTCCCATAACATAGAAACGGTGGAGAGAATCTTTAGAGAGGTGAGACCTCAGGGTGATTACAGGAGGAGCCTCAGGGTTCTCAGGTTCTATTCCGAGAGCGGAGTCGCTCCTGTAAAGTCTGGCATAATGCTTGGTCTTGGTGAAAGGTGGGAGGAGATAATAAAAACCATGGGGGACCTTAAAAGCGCTGGTGTGTCCTCTCTTGTGATTGGGCAGTATCTAAGACCAAGCCCAAAACACTACCCCGTCAAAAAATTCTACTCTGACGAGGAGTTCAAAAAACTTGAGGAGATAGCACTGGAAATGGGCTTTGAAAAGGTTCTTTCAAAGCCTCTAGCGAGGTCTTCTTATCACGCAGAAGAGCTTGCACTCTAAATCTTTCAATCCCACATTTGGCGGCTAAAACCCGTCGTGGCATTTCGCCGAAAACTCTTCAGCAACAATTACTATAATAGCATAGGGGTGCCATCAAAAGCAAGCAAATTTTCTCCAAGTGGCGGTAGTGCATTTTTTCTTTCCTGTCCTCAGGAAGGTGGGGATTTTTACCGCCACGCTCAGGATTATGCTATAATTAAAAGATTGTTAGGAAACCTTAGGAGGCTGAAATGCGTGCAAAGGGTCCTTCTTCAAGGAAGTTCAAGAAGAAGATACTGAAGCTGGCAAAGGGTTTTAGAGGTCAGCGTAAGAATGTATACAGAAGGGCGAAGGAGTATGTTTTCAGGGCTTTACAGTATCAGTATAGAGACAGAAGGCAGAGAAAGAGGCAGTTCAGAAGGCTCTGGATTGCCCGTATTAATGCTGCGGTCAGAGCCCATGGACTTTCCTACGGCAAGTTTATGAACGGACTTTCAAGGGCTGGCATAAACCTCAACAGGAAAATGCTTGCAGAGATGGCAGTTAGAGACCCTGAAGGTTTTTCTAAAGTGGTAAGCAGGGCGAAAGAAGCTCTGGCACAGACTGCATGATAGATTTTCAGAGGCTTCAGGGAGAGCTCGAGGAGGAAATACACAGAGTAAAAGACCTTAATGAGCTCTCACAGCTCAAAGCAAGATACCTTGGAAAAAAAGGGTTCATAACTCAGGCAATAGCACACATAAGGGAAGTGTCTCCGGAAGAGAGGAAGGAATACGGCTCGAGGGTAAACAGTCTAAAGGAGTTTGCAGAAGAGCTTTTCAGGAAAAAGGAGGAGGAGCTAAGGGCTTTTGAGATTGAAAGAAAGCTCTCAAAAGAATGGCTTGACCTTTCCGTGCCCCTTGAGCCTGCCATCGGCACCCTTCACCCACTTACTCAGACTCTGAGAAGGATAAAGGACATATTCGTGAGTATGGGCTTTTCTGTAATGGAAGGTCCAGAGCTTGAACTTGAAGAGTATAACTTTGATATGCTCAACATACCAAAGGAACATCCAGCCAGAGAGATGCAAGACACCTTCTATGTAAACAGGGAAGGTTATCTCCTGCGCACCCACACCTCTCCTGTTCAGATAAGAACCATGCTATCACAGAAACCTCCCATATACATAGTGGCCCCGGGGAGAGTTTACAGAAGGGATGATGACCCTACCCATTCGCCCATGTTTCATCAGGTGGAGGGTCTCGCTGTAGACAGGGACATAAACTTTGGACATATGAAATACACCATTGAGACCTTTCTCAGGGGGTTCTTCAAGATAGACATGCCCGTCAGGTTCAGAGCCTCTTACTTTCCCTTCACAGAGCCCTCTGCAGAAGTGGATATAGGCTGTGTCATATGCGGTGGTGAGGGCTGCAGAGTCTGTAAAGAAAGCGGCTGGCTGGAGGTTATGGGCTGTGGTATGGTTCATCCTGTGGTCCTTCAGAACTGTGGTATTGACCCTGAAGAATATCAGGGTTTTGCCTTTGGAATGGGTGTTGAAAGGCTTGCCATGCTCTATTTTGGTGTAGACAACATAAAGCTGTTCTTTGAGAACGATATAAGGTTTCTCAAGCAATTTTAACCATGCTGAAAGACTTTACGCCCCAGGAGAGGAAGGTAGTTCTCAGCATAACTTTTGCAGTTATGGTGCGCATGCTTGGTCTGTTTTTGCTCCTTCCCGTTCTATCACCCTATCTGAAGACCCTTGAAGGAGCAACTCCACAGCTTATAGGTCTTGCCATAGGCATATACGGTCTTGCGCAGGCTATTCTTCAGATACCCTTTGGTTATCTCTCTGACAGACATGGAAGAAAGCCTGTAATATTGGTTGGTATGCTCACCTACGCCCTTGGCAGTCTAATGGCTGGTCTTGTTTCAAACATATGGAGTATGGTGTTTGCTCGTTTCCTTCAGGGCTTTGGTGCAGTCTCTTCTGCCATGATAGCTCTTTCTGCGGACCTTACCAGAGAAGAGGTCAGAACAAGAGCTTTTGCCCATATAGGTGCCTCCATAGGGCTTACTTTTGCTCTCAGTCTTACAATAGCCCCGGTTCTTGCAGGAAAGTTTGGAGTTCCATTTCTCTTTTTTCTCACCGCATTTCTAAGCCTTCTTGCCACAGCGGTGCTTATGCTGAGGGTTCCCGAGCCTTCCCAGAGGTCAAAGGAGAGGGAGATAAATCCGTCGCTGAAAAATATAACCATGCTTCTTACCGATAAAAACCAGCTTTTCCTCAATCTCTCCATAGCCCTGACCCATGCCTTCATGGTGGTCATATTTACCGTGGTGCCCTACGAACTGGTCTACCTCTACCACTTTCCCAAGCTCAGACACTGGGAGATTTACCTGCCCACCATTCTTCTTGCCCTTGCCTTCATGGTGCCGATGGTGATTCTGGCAGAAAAGAGAGGCAGGTTCAGGGAGGTGTTCATGCTCGGGGTGCTACTTCTTGGGCTTTCCTTTATATCTTTTGCGCTTCTTGGAAACTTCCTGGGCATTGTGCTTATGGTTCTTTTCTTCTTTATGGGCTTTAACCTGCTTGAGGCCCTTGTCCCCTCACTGCTGACAAAATTGACTCACAGAGACCTGAGGGGACTTTCCCTTGGCTTTTTCAACACAACCCAGTTTCTCGGAGCCTTTGCGGGCGGTCTGTGGGGGGGTTATGTGCTAAAGCATGGATATAGCTATATGACAGTGATAGCAATTCTGGCTGTGCTGATATGGTTTGTGTCTGGCCTTCTCTGGTTCAACGGTTTGAAAATTCATTCAAGGCTTGGAGTTGCTAAGGAATAAGCGCTGGTTAAATTTACTCGCAATGAAAGAAAACATCACAAATATACTCCTTACAGTGCTTGAATACAGAGATGTGTATACAAGAGGGCATACAGACAGGGGAGTGTTCTACGCTCTGAAGATAGGGGAGAGTATGGGGCTTTCTGGTGAAGAGCTGGAGTATATTCGGATTGGCGGTATGGTGCACGACGTGGGTAAAATAGCAATACCCGACGTGATACTCCTCAAGCCAGGGAGACTGACAAAAGAGGAGTTTGAAATAATGAAATTGCACGTGAGCCTGGGTTATGAGATGGTAAAAGATTCAGAAATACCCGGGGAAGCTCTCAATGTGCTACTCTATCATCAGGAAAAGTATGACGGAAGTGGCTATCCCTTTGGTTTCAGAGGTGAACAGATACCCTTGCTCGCGAGGATATACACGGTGGCGGATTCCTTTGAAGCCATGACCTCAAGAAGAATATACAAGAAAGCAAAAAGCTGGGAGCAGGCTATGCAGGAGATGGAAGAACTCGCCTCAATACACTTTGACCCAGATGTTGTGTCTTACGCAGTAAAGACCCTGTATAGTCTGAGGTATGTGAGCATAAACCCCTCCCATGTTAATCAGGAAATAGAAAAGATAAGATGGAGCTTCCATTACATGGACCCGACAGGTGCCATAAGGGGTGACCTTTTTCTTCCGGCTCTGAAGGCCTTTATGGAACAGAAGGACAGCTTCTGCCTTACAGTGTTTGATATAAAGAACCTCACGCATATAAATCTCCAGAGAGGCTGGGAAGCAGGAAACGAGGCCCTGAAGAGGCTCGTCTGGGCTATAAACCTTCAGTGCTGCTCAATGCATGATATAAAGGATGTTATACTCAAGCTCATGAAGGAAGATGTTATAGATATAATGAGCCCTGTTATATTCCGCATAGGAGGTGACGAGTTTGCAGTTATTGCACCATATATACCTCCGCAGGAGAAGGTTCTTGGTGTGGTAAGGAGCATGAAGGAAATAGGAGTTGATATAGACTATTTACAGATGTCCTATCCTTCAACTTTCTCCAGCTATGATGAGGCCCTTGACAGGATATTTAACTTTACAAAAAGGAAGCTGCTTGGGCTCTATAATATAACCTCATGACAACCCTGGAGCTGGCGGAGCTTCTCAGGGCTCAACATTCTGGAAAACCCTTACCCTTCAGTGGCTTTTCAATAGATAGCAGAAGCGTGCAGAAAGGACAAGTTTTTGTAGCCATAAGGGGCAAAACCCACGACGGGCATGATTTTGCTCTGGATGCGCTGAAAAGGGGCGCAGTGGGTGTAATCTGTGAAAGAAGGCTTGAGCTACCCACTGGAGCTCCCCAGATACTGGTGGAGAATTCGCTGGAAGCCCTCAGAAGCTTTGCTCGCTGGAGAAGGGAAAACTTCAGAGGTAAGGTCATTGCCATAGCCGGGTCTGCAGGCAAGACTACCACAAAGGAGCTTACCGCCTATCTGCTCTCAAAAGTGGGAAAGGTCTGCAGGACTCCCAGAAACTACAATTCTCAGGTTGGGGTTCCACTTTCGGTGGCAAACTTTGAGGAAGGTTGCCATTTCTGGGTTGTGGAGATAGGGGCAAGTCAGAAAGGTGATGTGAGAAGGCTTGTTGAGCTGGTAAGACCCCACATAAGGGCAATAACCGCCATAGGGGAGGAGCATCTTGAGACCTTTGGGTGTCTTGATGACGTGGTGCTGGGAAACGGGGAGGTTTTCCACCAGATGGAGGAAGAAGACTGGGGCGTATGCCCTTCCAGCGTATCCCACTGTTATTCCATACATAAAAAGCTTGTATTCGGAGAGGGGGAGTTCAGGGCAGAGAATATAAACCTTTCCGAGGAAGGTATTAGCTTCAGGGTCTATGGAGTGGATGTGTTTATTCCAGTGCCAAGCCTGGCTCTGATAGAAAACTCCCTTTGTGCCTTCGCCATACTCAGGACTCTGGACATTGACTGGAAAGACCTCGTCCACTATCTTGCAGATTTTCACCCCGTGGAAGGACGCTTTCGTATACTGAGAAAAGGAAAGGTAGTTCTGGTAGATGATACTTACAACGCCAATCCACCTTCTGTCAGGATGGCTCTGAAAAGTCTCAGCCTGTTCAGGACTCGAAGAATCGCAGTTCTTGGCGACATGCTGGAGCTTGGAAAGGACTCTGAGCACTACCACAGAGAAACAGGGAGGCTATGTGCGGAGCTTGGCATAGATGTATGCCTGTTCCTGGGAGAGCACATGAAGCATGCCTATGAGTTATGCAAAGAGCTGGGAGGAAGGTGCTACCATTTTAAAGCACCAGAGGAACTTCTTGACTGGCTTCTCAGGAATGTCAGTGGGAAAGCTGTTATACTTTTTAAAGGTTCAAGAGGCATGAACATGGAAAGGCTGGTGGAGGGCTTTTTGAATGGCAGAGCTGATTGATGTTTATAAGAACCTTGAGGGGGGCATACTGTTTCATACGAAGCTTGAAAAGCTCAAGTATCAGGAGGGAAAGGTATACCTGAACCCTACCCCCCTCGCCAGAAGGCTGATACTGACTGGAGATGTGATAAATCTGGGATACATGAACTTTGTGCTTCCAGGAAGGGTTGTAGGTAAAAACGAAAATATTATAGTAAACATCTTTTATGCAGGCGAGGGAAGGCTCGGAGACAGAAGCAAGCCTAGGGTTCCGGTTCAGAAGGAACATGCCTTTATGGTTCTCCTCAAGATTGGTGGCATCTTCCGAACCTTCGAGCCAGTTGACATATCGGAGGGTGGTTTCTCCCTTGTGATAACAGATTCTTCCCTCGTGCCTGAAATGATGAACAAGAGCCTGGATTTTAAGATTACGGGCAGAGAAGAGCTTTCTGGAGTCTCTGGCACTGCAAGGCTTGTGGGTATAGTGGAAGAAAGACCCTACAGTTCAAAGCTTGCTTTTGAGGTTGATATTGATGATGCCAGCTCCACTAAGATAAGGCTATATGTTATAAACACCATAAAGAGGTTGTTGAGTGGTGCTTGACATATTAGAATATAATGATATAATTATATTGCGATAATCATGGGAGTGTTGATTTTATTGCTCACACTGCTAACTCTGGCTTTTGCCAGGGATATTACCCTGAAAGAGGTGGTGGACCTGGCACTCAAGAACAGCCCTCTGATAAAGTCTGCTCAGAGGGATTTGAGAGCTCAGGAGCTTGAACTCAAGGCTGCAAGAGGTGCCCTCTTCCCCAGGGTTAAACTGGAAGAAACCTTCACAAGAACAGACATGCCCGCCTACGCCTTCATGAGCCGGCTCAATCAGGAAAGAATAACACAGCAAGACTTTGACCCAGGGAGGTTAAACAACCCCTCATCCATAGACAACTTTGAGACAAAGCTTACCCTTGAGGTGCCCATATGGCTGGGTGGTAAAATTCAGTCTGCACAGAAAATGGCGGAGTATGAATACAGAGCGGTGGGTTTTGAAGCTGGAAGAAGGGAGGAGGAGGTTATAAGGCAGGTATACCATGCATACATGGAGGCAGTTCTTGCAAAGGAAGCTATAAAAGTGGCCAGACAGGCAGTTGAGGATGCAAGAGAGCATCTCAGACTTGCAGAGCAGATGCACAGCGTTGGCATAGCTCTGCTTTCTGATGTGCTCAGGGCAAAGGTGTATCTCTCCAAGGCGGAGGAAAACTTAGATAAGGCCATAAGGGGCTATCAGGTTGCAAAGAAGGGGCTTGAAGTAGCAATAGGTTTAAAGCTTGGAGACTTTGATGTTCAGGATGAAAGCGCTTGCCCTGCGGTAAACCTCCAGGCTCTAAAAGAAAGAGTTCTGGGCAGGAAGGATATAAGAGCCCTTGAGGAGAGGCTAAAGGCACTGGAAGAAGCCTACAGGCTCACTCTTTCAGACAACCTTCCTCAGGTTTACGCCTTTGCCCAGTATTTTCTAAACTCTAAGGAATATCCTTTTGGTGCTGACGGAAAAGGCTACCTTGCGGGAATAGGCATCTCCTGGACCTTTGACACTGGACTGACCACATTCAGAAAGGCTCAGGCAAACCTTGAAAGAAAGGCAAGCCTTCAGGAGAAGTTAAAGCTCCTGAGGGATTCTGCGGTTTTTGACCTTGAGAAGTCTTACGCCGAGTATGAGAACGCTCTGGATATGCTCAGGTCCGCTGAAGACAGGATAAGGGCAAGTCAGGAGGTTCTCAGGGTCATGGAGGTCCGATACAGAAATGGACTTGCCAGGATGGTGGATATACTTGATGCCCAGACAGAGCTTGACAGGGCAAGACTGGAGAAGGTTCAGGCAATAAACGCCTGCCACAAGGCTTACATGGATATCCTCTATAACGCAGGCTCCGTAGAGGAGGTGAAAAAATGAAGGGCTGGATAAAGTATGCAGTATTTGTCCTTATAATCCTTGCCATGGTGGTCTGGCTCGGGGGGTTTCTCACAAAAAAAGAAAAACCTGGCGAGGTATCTCAGGAGGCAAAGGTTGTTCATGGTATCACCACAGGCAATGTGGAAAGGCTTTCTGAAGTTCTTAGCCCCTACACAGGTCAGATAGTGGCGGACAAAAGGGTGGAAGTTTCCACAAGGATTATGGGAAGGGTGAAGCATGTTCTGGTGAAGGAGGGTGACAGTGTAAGGATGGGTCAGCTCCTTGTGAGCATAGATGCGGAGGACATAAGGGCTCAGGCGGAGGCAGTGCAACATCAGATAGCTCAGGCGGAGCAGGCACTCAGGTCAGCATCCGCAAACTATGAGGCCGTAAAAAAGACCTTTGAAAGGTATTCAGCCCTTCTAAAGGAGGGTGCCATAACGCAGCAGGAGTTTGACCAGATAAAGGCACAGTTTGAGTCAGCAGAGGCTCAGGTGGCACAGGCAAGGGCGGGTGTAAAAGCAACACAGAGCCAGAAACAGGCAGTGGTCAGCAATCTCAAGTATGCGGGTATAACCTCGCCGGTGAACGGCTATGTGGTGCAGAAGGGAGTTGACGCTGGAGACCTTGCAGTGCCGGGTCATCCACTTCTTGTCTTGGAATCACCACCCTATCTATTTGAAGTCTTCCTGCCAGAAAGGTTCGCAGGCAGGGTCATGGCAGGTCAGGAGTATGAGGTAAGCATATCGGGGTTGAACAAAAAAGTCAGAGGCAGAGTGGTGGAGGTATCTCCTGCCCTTGACCCAATCACCAGAACCTTCAGGGTTAAGGTAAAGCTTGAGGATACCCAGGGTATAAGAAGCGGTATGTATGCCAGCATACTTATACCGGAAAGGGTGGAAGTGTTTCTTGTGCCAGAGGCTGCCATCGTGAAACGCTTTGACTTTACAGGTGTGTGGGTTGTAAAGCCTGACAACACCCTTGAGCTCAGGTTTGTCAGGCTGGGTGAGAAGAGGGGAGACAAGGTGGAGGTGCTGTCAGGTCTAAGGGAGGGTGAGAGGATAGTCATCCAGGGCATAGAGAAGGCCTGTGAGGGTTGCAGGGTAGGAGGCTGAGCATGTATGGCTTTGCTGGAAGGCTTGCCAACTACTTTATAGACTCAAAGCTCACTCCAGTTATTATACTGGTTTCCCTTGCCCTTGGTCTTTTTGCCGTTATTACCACTCCAAAGGATGAGGAGCCACAGATAGTGGTTCCCATGATAGACATAATGATTTCCTACCCAGGTGCAACCCCAGAGGAGGTGGAAAGGAGGGTTGTGGCACCCCTTGAAAAGAAGCTCTGGGAGCTCAAAGACATTGAATACATTTACTCTGCAAGTATGGAAGGCATGGCGGTGGTCACCGCCAGATTTTATGTGGGAACGAACCCGGTAAAAGCCTTGGTGGACCTCAACACCAAGATGATGTCTGCCATGGACCTTGCACCCCCGGGAGTGATGCTGCCACCCCTCGTAAAGCCAAAATCCATAGACGATGTGCCCATACTTACCCTTACACTCTGGGGCAAAAACTACGACCCCTACGACCTGAGACGCATATCCGAAGCCCTTGAAAACGAGATAAAGAAGGTTCAGAATGTGGCTGATGTTTTTCTTGTGGGTGGAAGACCAAGGCAGGTGCGCATAATCCTTGACCCGCAGAGAATGGCTGGCTATGGTATATCCCCTCTTCATATAGCCCACCTCCTTCAGGCTGCAAACGCCCAGTCTCTGAGCGGTAAGGTGGTTCAGGGTGGCAGGGAATATCTTGTGAGAACGGGGGAATTTCTAAGGTCGAAGGAGGATGTGGAAAACATAGTGGTTGGTGTCTTCAACGGAAAACCAGTTTATATGAAAGATGTGGCCACTGTGGTGGATGGTCCCTCTGAGGTGAGGGATTATACCCTGATGGGTTTTGGACCAAGGCATGAGGAAAAGGGCATACAGGGTGTAAAACCTGGAGAACTTTACCCCGCCGTTACCATAGCTGTTTCCAAGAGGGTGGGAACAAATGCGGTGGAAGTAGCTCAGGAGGTTCTTGAGCTGGTTGACCATCTCAAAGGGAAGATAATACCAAAAGACCTTGAGGTTACCATAACAAGAAACTACGGAGAGACGGCGAAGGAAAAGGCAGACACCCTCATAAAGAAGCTAATAATAGCCACTTTTTCCGTCATACTCCTGATTGCAGTAGCCCTTGGCTTTAAAGAGGCCATAGTAGTAGGCATTGCGGTGCCCGTCACCCTTGCCATAGCTCTCTTTCTCAGTCAGGTTTTTGGCTTTACTCTGAACAGGGTTACCCTCTTTGCCCTCATATTTGCCATAGGAATTCTCGTGGACGACGCCATAGTGGTGGTGGAGAATGTGCACAGGTGGTTTGAGCTCAAGCTGGCAAAGACGCCCAGGGAGGCAATAGTCAGGGCAACAGACGAGGTGGGAAATCCCACAATCCTTGCCACCTTCACCGTCATAGCAGCCCTCATGCCCATGGCTTTTGTGACAGGTCTTATGGGTCCCTACATGAGGCCCATACCCATAAATGCTTCTGTTGCCATGTTTTTCTCACTGCTGGTTGCCTTTATCATAACCCCCTGGGCGAGCTATCTGCTCCTGAGGAAAAAGTTTGACCAGGAGCATGAAAAGCATGAAGTGAACATAAGAGAAACAGCCTTCTGGAAAATATATTCCCGTCTTATGGTCCCACTCCTGACAAGCAGAGCAAAAAGATACGCCTTTTATGGCTTCACTCTTGCCCTGATGGGTCTGTCTGTGGGGCTTCTTCTCACAAAGGTAGTGGTTGTCAAGATGCTACCCTACGATAACAAGAGCGAGCTTCAGGTAGTTATAGACATGCCCGAGGGAACCCCTCTTGAGAAAACCCTTGAGGCCACAAGAGCCATAGGCGACTACATATCAAGGCAGTCCATAGTAACCGATTATCAGATATACGTGGGAACATCTTCACCCTTTAACTTCAATGGATTGGTAAGACACTACTACCTGCGTCAGGGCTCAAACCTTGCAGACATTCAGGTAAACCTTATAAACAAGGACAAGCGCCAGGAGCAATCTCATGACTTTGCCAAGAGGATAAGACCTGCGGTTCACGAGATAGGGAGGAAATACGGAGCAAAGTATGTGGCAGTAGTGGAAGTTCCACCGGGGCCACCAGTCCTGTCACCTATAGTGGCGGAGGTGTATGGTCCAGACCTCAGGCTTCAGCAGGAGTTTGCCAGAGAGGTGCTAAAAGTTTTCAGGGAGAGTAAGAGCATAACAGATGAGGGTATATACCTGGAGGACCCTGCACCTCTCTTGAGACTGGCAGTAAAGGAAGACAAGGCAAAGCTGGCAGGTTTTTCAAAGCAGGAGATTGTCCACACAGTCCAGGCATTGCTTGGGGGTTATCAGGCAGGCATAATGCAGAATACGGACACAGAGCACACACCCATAATAGTGAGGTTTGACGAAAAATACAGAACCCTTGACATGCTCCATATGCTTCAGGTAACCACAAGGGATGGTAAAAGAGTGCCCCTTTCAGAGCTCGTTGAGCTAAAAGAGGACACCGCACCGCCTACCATCTACCGCAAAAACCTCAGGCGCGTGGTGTATGTAATAGGCGATGTAGCAGGAAGAGAGGAAGCGCCCTTCTACGGTATTCTTGATGTGAGGTCGCAGATAAATAGCCTGCCCAACCCTTATGGAGGTGTTAAAGAGCTCTGGATGTCCCTGCCCCTTCTGGAGGATGGCCTTTATGTGAAGTGGGACGGTGAGATGCACATTACCCTTGAGGTCTTCAGAGACCTGGGGCTTGCCTTTGGAGTTGCCCTCTTTGTAATGTATGTGCTTATCCTTGGTTGGTTTAAGGACTTCAGAATCCCAGGCATAATAATGGCACCCATACCTCTTACCCTCGTGGGTATAATACCAGGACATCTTATAATGAACGCCTTCTTTACCGCTACTTCCATGATAGGCTTTATTGCCCTTGCGGGCATAATAGTGAGAAACTCTATACTGCTTGTAGACTTTGCAGAGGAAAGAATCAAGGATGGAGTTCCTCCCCATCTTGCCGTGGTGGAAGCGGGCGTCATAAGGACAAGACCTATACTGCTCACTGCGGTGGCAGTCATAGTGGGCGCCTTTGTCATAATCTTTGACCCTATCTTCAACGGCCTTGCCATATCCCTTATATTTGGAACCATAGGCTCCACAACTCTCACCCTTGTCCTGATACCTGTAATGTATTACGCCAGCAGGGTCAAGAGGATGGAAACCCTCCCGACCCCAGAAGAGGTGCAGAAAGACATTCTCAGATAATTAGGAGGCTGTCTGTGGTGCCAAAGGGGTTGGGCACCTGCTGGTCTGCAGACAGCTCATTCTCCCAGTGCTGTCCATCAATAAGGTATTTGAACCTGTAGCTCCTTCCAGTTTTCAGCCTCTTGCTTATCCAGAAGGTGCCGTCCTTTTTCCTCTTCATTGGTTCAGGCTTCCAGTTGTTCCATTCACCAACCAGCTCCACCCTCTGAGCATCATCCCTCTTCACATAAAAGCTAACCACGCATATGTCCTTGCCTTCCTGATAGGTCTTTGTAACCATGTGCCACCTCCTCTAATTATTATGCTACCATATATAGGCATGTATCTGAACCTCAGCCGGGAGCAGGTAGAAGAGCTGTCTAAGGATTACAATGTAATTCCTCTCTTCGCGGAGTTTATGGCGGATACTGAAACGCCTCTTTCTCTCTATCTTAAACTGAGGGAAGGCTGGAAATACAGCCTGCTTCTTGAAAGCGCTGAGGGAGGGATAAAGTGGGGAAGATACTCCTTTGTAATTCTTGCCTCAAGCTTTCAGTATGCATGGAAGAGGGGCATAGCCTACCTTTACAGGGGTGGAAAGGTAAGCCTTCTTCAGGAAGGGGACCCTCTCAGACCACTGGATGAAATGCTGAAAGCGCTCAGACCTTACCATGACCCTTCCCTTCCCAGGTTCTGGGGTGGTTATGTGGGCTATGTGGGCTATGATGTGGTAAAGCGTTATGAGCCTGTGGAAGATAAAAAACCAGACCCCCTTGAGGTCTTTGACCTCCTCTTTGTGCTGAGCGATGCGCTGGTGGTCCATGACAACCTGAGCGGGAGCATAAAAATAATCGTGCCCATGCTCACAGAAAGAGGCATACAAAGAGAGTATGAGAGAGCCAGAAGTCTCGTAGAAGACCTGAGGGGCAGGATATTTGAAAGCTGTGTCTATCCTTTGCACTTCTCACAGGAGGATGTGAGGCTCGAAGAGTGGCGTTCAGCATACAGCAAGGAAGAGTTTATGACAATGGTGGAAAGGGCGAAGGAGTATATATCTCAGGGGGATGTGGTTCAGGTAGTGCTCTCTCAGAGGTTCAGAAAAAGTTTCTATGGTGAGGCTGAGAGCATATACAGGTCCCTGAGATACCTAAACCCATCGCCCTACATGTATTACATGGACCTTGGAGACCTGAAGGTCATAGGCTCTTCTCCAGAAGTGCTGGTCAGACTTGAAGGGAAAAGGATAGAAACAAGACCCATAGCAGGCACAAGGAAGAGAGGGAATACCCCTGAGGAGGATATGGCTCTGGAGAGGGACCTGCTAAATGATGAGAAGGAAAGGGCTGAGCACCTCATGCTTGTTGACCTTGCCAGAAATGATGTGGGGCGCGTGAGCAAACCCGGAAGCGTGAGAGTGGAGGGTTTTATGAGGGTTGAAAGGTATTCGCATGTGATGCATATAGTGAGTGATGTGGTGGGTGAACTGAAGGAGGGGCTTTCTGCAGTGGACGTGCTGAAGGCTCTATTCCCTGCGGGCACGGTTTCCGGAGCTCCAAAGGTAAGAGCCATGCAGATAATAGAGGAGCTTGAAAAGGAAAGGAGGGGCATATACGCAGGTGCGGTGGGTTATATATCCTTTGAGGGCAACATGGACATGGCTATAGCCATAAGAACAGCCCTATTGTTGGAAGATGAGCTCTTTCTTCAGGCAGGTGCCGGAATAGTGGCAGACTCTGACCCTGAGAAGGAATGGTGGGAAACGGTTAACAAGGCAAAGGCTCTCATGAAGGCGGTTGCTATGGCAGAATCAGTCCACAAAGAGAGATAAACCCTTTAAACCTTTCCTTCTAAAAAGTTCCCTTTTAACCATGGACTTGAAGAGCTCCTCGTCCCCCTTGAAGGAAGAAAACCTTCTCAGGATACTTGCCTTCTCCTCCCTGCTGAGACCTTCCCAGATTTTCTTCGCCATCTCACCCTCAAGTCTCTGCAGTGTGTCTTCAGCCTCCTTCAAGTCCTCAGGCACATGCACATTTAACTCTCTCTTAAGAATCTCCTCTGCAAGCCTGACCTTTCTCAGAAACCTTTCCCTCCAGTCTTCATTCCCCGAGGCTTTCCCCATATGAAGCCTTCTGAGCTTCTGTATCTCTCTAAAGCTCATGAAAAGGGGCAACTTTGACCTTTTTTCTGGAGGATGGAAAAGAAAAAATTTCTTTATCCCTTCCCTTATCACTTCAAGCGGATAGCCCTCCTCCTCAAGAAACTTAAGAAACCAGACGTCCCTGGGCGACAGGAAGTGCCCACCTCCTTTCAGCTGGAGTATGAAATCCTTAAGCTCTCTGTAGTAGCTCATTTACTCTTTCAAGGACCTCCCTGTGGCTCAGTCTTGTTCTAAAGCCCTCTGGAGTAAAATGAGTCCTTACTCCTTTAAAGACTTCCAGAAACCTCTCTATGGATGGAGACTGACCTATGCGAAAGGCTCTGCAGAGAGAGGATATGGTGTAAAAGCCAAGAGTATCACACTCACACTCCCTTCTGATTCTGTCTAAAAGTCTGTTTGTGCTGTCTGATATGTCAACCCTGCCCCTTATCTCCCATAGCCTGTGCACCAGCTCCCTGTCCCAAAGCTCTCCAAGCCACAGTGGCCCGGCAAGGAGAAGCGAACCCCCACAGTGGGGACACTGGTGCCCTATACTATCCAGCCCAGCCCCATCCCTGTAGAGGCACTTCGGGCAGTATAGAAGAAAGCCTATTTTCCTGAAAAGACTGTCTGTCCTTCTTGGTCCTATGTCCTTGATAAAGAATATCCTGAAGTAGTGCCTGTAGGAATAAGAAAATACAGGTCTCAGGGCGTAGTCCATCTTTGCCCCCTCTTCCAGCACCTTCTTTATCAGGATACGCACGCCCACCTCGTGGTAGAACTCTGCGGAAAGAAGCGGTCTTGAACCGTATCTTCTCATACATGTCTCAGGATAGGTTCCAGAAAGCACGGAGGTGTCCGTGGCAGTCACCGCAAGCATCCCATGCCTTGCAACGGGAAGTATACCACTTTCCAGAAAGGGCACTGGGGAACCAAAGGGGTCAATATCCACATAATGGCAGTTCCTGAGCCTTCTCAGAAGAAGACAGGCATCTTCCTGATGGACCTCCACCTGCTCTTCTGGTATGGCGTGCCTCTGGAGCATCCCTTTGAAGAAGTTAACCGCTTCCTGGCTTATGTCGTTGTATACGGCTTTCTTTACTCTGTCAGTTTCCAGCAGAAATCTCATGAGCCTGACACCGCTTGCACCCATGGGGTCGCAGACAAGGAGTTCTTCCTGTGGAAGGCAAAGAAGCATAAGAAGGCTTATGTCCCTGTTTTCCCTCATGTGGGGGTTGTAGAAAACGCCCATCTCTGAGGATATGACCTCTGGAAGCTCAAGGTCTAAGAATACCCTTCCCTCTCTTATCATGAAAGGCTGTAGCTCTTTACGGTATCCACCAGAAGCTTTACCTTACCAAGTTCCATGTCGGGCATGAGCCCATGACCCAGGTTAAAAACATAGCGTGTCTTTCTCGGAATGCACCTCAGAAGCTCAAGGGCTCTTTTTTCTATGGTTTCCTCATGGCAGTAAAGCACTGCGGGGTCAAGGTTTCCCTGAAAGGCTTTTGAGCTGTTTTTCATGGCAGAGGGCATGTCCACCGTCCAGTCCACGGAAAGGGCATCCACAGGCAGGCTTTCAAGGGCTTTTAGAAAGGAGCCAGAGCCTCTGAAAAAGTATATGACAGGTGCATCCGTCTGCTTTTTCAGGCCCTCAAAAAGGGGCTTCAGATAGTTCTGTGCATAATCCTCAAAGTCCTCAAAGGCAAGGTGCATAGCCCAGCTGTCAAAGACCTGCAGAATATCTGCACCAGCCCTGACCTGACCCAGCAAGTATTCAAGGAGGTTTTCAACCAGTAAGGGCATTAGCTTCTTATACTCCTCTGAACGCCACATAAAGAGCTTTGCCCTTCTGAAGTCTCTGTTTGAACCACCCTCCACCATGTATGCCATGAGTGTGAAGGGGGCACCACTGAAGCCTATGACCGGCACATCCCTTACCTGAGCCTTGACAGCTTTTATTATCTCCCCCACAAACTCCACATGAGAAAAACTTATTCTCTTCAGGCCTTCCACCCTTCCATCCCACTCAAGCCTTGGACCCTCACCTTCAAGAAACTCCACCTTTACGCCCATGGGCTCAAGAGGCACAAGTATGTCCGAAAAGATTATGACTGCATCTACCCCAAGAAGCTCCAACGGTAGAAGGCTCGCTCTGCTCGCCAGCTCCACCTTTTTGCAGAAGCTGAGAAAGTCTCTTTCCCTTTCCCTGAGTTCTCTATACTGGGGCATATACCGGCCCGCCTGACGCATTAGCCAGACAGGAAAGCGCGGGATTTTTTCACCTCTGAGACTTTTCAGAAGAAGCATGATTTAATATCTTAGCATATTTTTCACCCCCCGGGATGGGGGGTGAGGGAGGAGGTGAGCCATGGGGTTGCTGGGGGATTGGGTATAATAATATAGCATGGAATTCACGAAATTGCAAGGGTCTGGAAACGATTTTATCCTCATGGACAACAGGGATGGCAAGGTAAACAGGCTCACAGAGAGGCTTGGTCTGAATATGAAGGATTTTGTGGTATCCCTCTGCAAACCACACACTGGCATAGGTGCTGACGGTCTTATTCTGATAGAGCACCCACAGAACCCAGACAACCACTTCAGGTGGCAGTTTTTCAACGCTGATGGCTCTGTGGCGGAGATGTGCGGTAATGGTTCAAGATGTGCGGTAAGGTTTGCATACGAGAGGGGGATAGTGGGAGAAGAGGTAAGGTTTGAGACGCTTGCGGGAGTTATAAAAGCCTGGGTTATTGAAGGTGGAAGAAGGGTAAAGGTTCAGCTTACTGAGCCTAAAGATTACAGGGAAGTGAAGCTTGACATTAATGGAGAAAGGATAGAAGGAAGTTTTATAAACACGGGCGTTCCTCACTTTGTGGCGGTTGTTGTAGAGCTTGAAAGGCTGGATGTGGTGAAGGTTGGCAGGTCCATAAGGTTTCATCCAGAATTCCAGCCAAGGGGAACCAATGTGAACTTTATAAAACCCCTTTCGGAAAGGGCAGTGAAGATAAGGACATATGAAAGAGGAGTTGAGTCCGAGACCCTTGCCTGCGGAACTGGGGCTACTGCCTCTGCCCTTGTTGCCTACATGAAGGGGCTTGTAAGTGCAAAGCCAGTTGAAGTGCTTACGAGCGGTGGAGAGCTCCTGAGAATAGACTTCAGCGACGATTTCAGAGAGGTTTTCCTTGAAGGGGGTGTATGTAAGGTGTTTGATGGCTTCTTGTCAGAGGATGCACTGCTTTGCATGAGATAGCTCACAGATACTTAGAAGGACAGAGGTTATAATTCCACCTATGGCAGAGATAATAGTTGCTCAGCACGCAGGCTTTTGCTTTGGAGTCAGGAGAGCTATAAACCTTGCAGAGGAGGCAGTAAAGGATACAGCAACAGGAAGAAAGGTGCTCAGCATGGGTCCTCTCATACACAACCCTCAGGAGGTTAAAAGGCTTGAGGATAAGGGTCTGAGGCTCTTAGAACACGAGGAGGAGCTGGATGAGAAAAGCACCGTAATAGTTCGTTCTCACGGAATACCGCCTCAGAAGGAGAAAGAGCTCATATCAAAAGGTGTGAAAATAGTGGATGCCACATGTCCTTTTGTGAAGGCTGTTCATGAGGCTGTTGTAAAGCTCAGTAAGGAAGGCTACTTTGTGGTATTGGTAGGTGAAAAGGACCATCCAGAAGTGGTGGGAACGCTGGGGTATCTCAGGGAGTGTGGTGGAAGGGGCATGGTGGTGGAGAGCAGGGATGACCTCAGGGAGGTTCTTGGAAAAGACAGGGTCGGTATAGTGGCTCAGACAACTCAGAACGAACAGTTTTTCAAAGAGGTGGTGGGAGAAATTGCCCTCTGGGCAAGAGAGGTGAAAGTGATAAACACCATATGCAACGCCACCTCAGAGCGTCAGGAGGATGTCTACACGCTGGCACCTCATGTGGATGTTATGGTGATAGTGGGTGGCAAGAACAGCGGCAATACAAGAAGGCTCTACGAAATAGCGAAATCTCTGAACCCCAAAAGCTACCACATAGAAACACCGGAAGAACTCAAAGAAGAATGGTTTGAAGGGGCAAAAAAGGTGGGCATTACTGCAGGAGCTTCAACGCCCGACTGGATAATAGGGCAGGTGGTGGACAGCATAAGGAGCATGGTTGTATAATCTTGAATATGAAACTGCTCTTTCTGCTCTTTATCCTGTTAAGTCATGGCTTTTCTCAGGACCTGTATACAGAGTTTATAAGGTCTCAGGTAAAAGAGATACCCCTCAGCAAAGCCATAGTCGTGGGGAAGGGAAAGAGGGAGCTCATAACCTTCATAAACCCGGACTGTGGGCACTGCAGAAAGGAGTGGCAGGCTCTAAAGCCACATCTGGACAGGGTCAAGCTCTACGTGTTCCTGCTACCTTTCAGAAGCTTTCCAGAGAGCCATGCCAAATCCTACTACATAGCCTGTTCAAAGGATAGAGTCAGGGCTCTTGATGAGGTGCTCTCCGGGAAGTTTGACGGCAGACCTCCAAGGGTTAAAGAGTGCCCCCTCGTGTATGAACACATAAAAGTGGCAGAAAAGCTAAACGTTCAGGGAACGCCTTACAACATAATATTGGGAAGTTATAAGGTCATAGAGGGCTATAGCCCGGCTCTGCTCCAGGAACTTGGCATAAGATGATAGTGGTTGTCATGGGGCTCTCCGGCTCTGGAAAATCCTTTCTCGCCAGCATACTTCATGAGGATTTTGGCTTTGAATGGCTCAGAAGCGACCTGATTAGAAAAGAGCTGGCAGGCATTGACCCGCGCCAGAGGGTAAAGGAGGGTTTTGGCGAGGGGATTTACTCGGAGAAATGGACGCAAAGGGTTTACGAAGAAATGATAAAAAGGGCAGGGGAAGAGGCAAGTAGGGGCAAAAATGTGGTTCTTGATGCCACCTTTCTCCAGGAGTGGCAGAGGCAAATGGTAAAGGAGAACTTTCCAGATGCCATATTTTTGCTTGCTTATGCTGAGGAGGAGGAAATAATAAAAAGGCTAAGAGAAAGGCAAGATGTGTCAGATGCAGACATAGAGGTATACCTCAAGCAGAAAGAAAGCTTTGTTCCACCCCATTATGCCATACCCATAAACACAGAAAGAAGCAGGGAAGAGCTCAGGGCTGTCCTACGGGAGATGCTCCTGCAGAGTGAGTGGAAAGACACTCAAGAGAACGCTCTATAGGATTTCCCCCTTCCAGCTTGCAGTCAGGACTAATACCCTTTTCAGTGGTCACGGGTTCACCGCTTGGAAGTTTCATCTCAAAGGTGATTAGCCTGAGAACATTACCACAGGAATCAAGAAGATACATGTTGCTCCCCACATACTTACCCACAGTGTTTTCTCCCACTATGACTGCCCCCTTATACCTTTTGAGAAGAGTGGCAACCAGCTCTGCTGCGGATGCCGTTTGTCTGTTAACAAGCACCACAATGGGCTTATTAAAACCCTCCCTGTTTGTAAACTGATAAATTCCCAGGTTTCTTCCCCTGCCTTCAAGATAGAACATGACGCCCTCCCCTCCTATCAGCATATCCACTATGCCTTTTGCCACAGATATTAGCCCACCGCCATTATCCCTTAGGTCAAGAATAAGTATATCTATGTTGCCGGCATTGAATTTTTCCATCGCCTCCCTGAACTGTTCTACCGCGGGCTGTGTAAAATTGGTGAGCTTAATGTATCCTATATTCTTATCGCCATGTCTCCCTAAGGCCATCTCTTCTATCACGGGCACTGAAAATTCACCCTTTACCGCTCTTATGTCCATAAAAAGCCCATCCCTTATTATTTCAAGGCTTATAACTTCACCTTTCTCCGCCTCTCTTATAACCCTTCTCCACTGGTTTTTATCGCTCACACCGTTTATGGATACTATCAGGTCGCCTTCTCTGACCCCATACTTTTCAGCGGGAGATCCGGGAAAAACCTTTACCACATAGCCCCTGTCGTCCCACCGCACACCCAGACCCACCATCTTTGAGCTTGAATACCAGAGCCTGTCTTCTTCCTGCCTTGTTATGGATGTCCATCTGTCTCCTATTTTTCTTATCTGTTCTATTAGCTCCTGTTCATTCTTCCACTGAGTATCCTTTATCCTGTCCCACCATAGATAGTGCCTTTCCATGAGCACGCCAATCCTTTTTAATAGCTCATCTTTTGGACAGTCTTCACCTGCAAAGGAGATATGAAGGAGCAAAAGCACCAAAAAGATGGGTGCACCCATATGAGTTCAGTTAAGGAAATATAATTCAGTTGACAAAAACTTCAAGTGTTATAACTTATAAACACCTGATTAATTTTCTTAGGAGGCAAGGCATGTACTATGTGGCAGAGGTGATCAACGAAGAGTGCACCAAATACAACTGCAAGCAATGCACCCTTTTCTGCCCAGAGCCCAATACCCTCATGTATACAGATGAGGAACATCATGCTTATGTAATTCAGGACAGATGCAAGGGCTGTGCCCTGTGTGTGTATGTTTGTATAAACCTTTTGAAGAGAAACGCCATTCACATGGTGATGCCAGAGGTGCATGCGGAGAAGTAAGGTATGGCTATAAAAGAAAAACCCTGGACCTATCAGGACTATCTTCAGCTTGGGGATGAAAAGAGGTATGAGATAATTGAGGGAGAGCTTCTGGAAATGCCAGCACCCAGTATAAGGCATCAAAAAGTCCTGTGGAATCTGACTGGTCTTTTTAGAGACTATCATACAAAAACCAAAAGCGGTCTTTTTCTCTTCGCTCCAGTTGATGTGGTTCTGTCTGAGACGGAAGTTGTTCAGCCAGACCTTATATATATTTCAGAAGATAGGTTGTCTATTGTAAAGGAGAGGGCAGTGGAAGGGGTTCCAGATATGGTTGTGGAAATAGTTTCACCTGCATCATATACAAAAGACACACATGAAAAGAAAAATCTCTATGCAAAGCATGGTGTAAGGGAATACTGGTTGATTCTACCAGAACTAAAGCTAGTTGAAGTGCTTACACTGGAAGGAGGGGACTACAGGGTTCATTCCCTGTCTTCTGAGAAGGGCGTGGTGTGTTCAAAAATTCTGGAAGGCCTTTGCTTAGATTTAGAAGAAATCTTTTAAGGAGGTAAATTATGGCAACACTTGGACCGAGCGGTTTTTCACCTTATCCGGTGGCCGTTTACGAAGAGGTTCTGAACCCACCGCCGGGTAAGGCTCTCATGTTCAATGAGGTGGTGGATGAAGAGCTTGCCATGAGAGAGGCTGCCATAGCCATGCTTACAAGACCCAACCCCACCATATTCCCCGGTCCGCAGGTTCTCTACGCATGGAATGAGGAGGCGAAGGAAAAAGCAAGGCTTGTTAAAAGAATGGCAGAGGTGCTTGGTGCAAAGATAATTCCCATGTATGACTACAGACCAAAATACCCCAAGATAAACCCGGCGGTTGAAATAAACCCAAACCATCCAAACCTCACCATATGGCACAACAAGATAAAAGCCTGTATATTTGTGGGTGTCCACTGCCATTATGCCAATGTGGCCCTGAAGATAATAAGGGCGGAGACGGATTGCTTTACCATAGCTATGTGCGGTATGGCAGGACACGAAGATGCCATGATAACCCTCAGGGACCAGCATGTGGAAGAGATGGAGAAGTTTATAAAAATAGCCGAAGAGGTAAAAAGGGAGCTCTGTAGATGAAAGCTGCAGAAAAGCTCTGGAATTACGAGGATTATCTGAAGCTGGAAGGTGAAAAGAGGTATGAGATAATTGATGGAGAGCTTGTGGAAATGCCGGCACCAGGTGTGAGACATCAGGAAATCTTAAAGAGGCTTGCCAGACACTTTGAGACTGTTGAAAAAAGAGGTATAGGTCTTTATTATTTCTCACCTATTGACCTCGTGCTTTCTGAAAAGGATGTTTTTCAGCCAGACCTTGTGGTGGTGCTAAAGGAAAACTACTCCATAATTCAGGATAGGGGCATATTTGGTGCTCCAGACCTTGTGGTGGAGGTTATTTCACCTTCAACTTTCAAGAAAGACACAGAAGAAAAGAGAGAACTGTATGCTAAGTCTGGAGTAAAGGAATACTGGTTGGTTATACCTGAGCTGAAAATTATAGAAGTGCTTACGCTAAGGTCCGGCAAGTATGAGGTTCACTCTTTTGCCTGCGAAAGTGGCAAGGTATGCTCAAGGCTCCTTGAAGACTTATGCATTGAGCTGGAGGAGCTCTTCCGGTGATAAAAATCAGCTCCCTTGCAGGCGTTTTTTATAAATTTAAAACAAACTTTTGCAGGAGGTAAGGTCATGCAAACAGCTACCGAGGCTGTTATATACAACAAGGCGGGGCAGAGGATTGTTTCACCCGACTACCTGCTTTTTGAAGCACCAAGAACCAAACACTTCATGACAGGTTCAGAGGCGGTAAAGGAAGCGGTAAAAAGAGCCTCTGTGGATGCCTCTGTTTCCTATCCCATAACACCACAGTCTGAGGCTGCACATCTTATAGGTGAGCTGTGGGTTGAGGGATATGTGGGCGTATACTTCAGGGGTGAGTCAGAGTTTGGCGTTATGTCTGAGATAGCCGGATGTGCCATGGCTGGTGCAAGAACAATTACCACAACCTCAGGACCAGGAACGCTCAGGGCCTTTGAGAACTTTCCCATGTGGGCAGGAACAAGGATACCCGTGCAGCTTGTGCTTATGGCAAGAGGTGTCAATTCACCGCTTTCTATACAGCCCGATAACCTTGAAGTAGGCTTCCTGCTTGACACCGGTTGTATGATATGGTATGCAGAGAACGCACAGGACCTCTTTGATATGATTCTTGCAGGCTTTACCGTGGCAGAACAGCCAGATGTGCATGTTCCTGTTATAACCGTGGTGGATGGCTTCTTTGTCTCTCACACAAGAGAAGCGGTAATGCTTCCCCCAGATGACATAGCTCTTCCACCCTACAACCCCTACAAGGCACCCATGCCTGTAATTGATGCCGAGGTTCCGCCCGGAAGGTTTTTAAGAGACCCCTTTGTGATGAAGTCCAACTACATATCTTATGCGACCCATGCCAGCTGGCAGTGGGAAGTGAGGTCTGCCATTGAAAGGTCAAGACCTTATGCAAAGCACTATTTGAGAGGGCTTATAGAAGAGTTTGGGGACCCATCCGCCGAACTGGTGTTCGTTGCGTGCGGAACTGCAGCTGCCCAGGCAAAGGAGGCAGTGAGGCTTCTCGAGGAAGAGGGTATAAGGGCAAGAGTTGTCAAACTAAAAACCATAAGACCGTTCCCCATAGAGGAGCTAAAGCAGGCAGTGAAGGGTGCAAAGTATATATTCGTGCCAGAGTTTAACGTGGTGGGCTGGCTTGAAAGAGAGGTAAGGAGATACCTGTATGGGCATTCAGAAGCTGAGGTTATAGGTGCACCAAGGGTGGCAGGAGGAATGACCATGCCCGCAGAAGTTATAGTTAAAGAAGTTCTCAAACTAACAGGAAAGGAGGTCAAACATGTCATATAAGATTTACGAGATAAACGAAGACCTTCTGGATGTTATGCCTCAGGAGATAAGAGACCTTCAGTTTAGAGCCACCTGGGGCAACCCCAAGAGGGGCGTTATGGACCTCCCCTACTCAAAGGAGCTTATAGAAGAGCACTCCCTCTGCGCAGGATGTCCAGAATCTATGGCTCTCAGATACATACTTGCTTCACTTCCAAACCCTGAGGACACCATAATAATAAACTCTACAGGATGCACATCTCTTGTCTTCCCCCACATAGCCCTGCATACGGTTCACTCCCTCTTTGGAAATCAGAACGCGGTTGCATCGGGCATAAAGAGGGTTCTTGAATGGAGATTCCCCGACAAGGTAAAAGATGTGGTGGTGCTTGCAGGCGATGGTGCCACCGTTGACATAGGGCTTGACTGCACCCTTCAGTCCTTCTTCAGACAGGAGAAGATAACCACCATATGCTTTGACAACGAGGTGTATGCCAACACAGGTGGTCAGGAGAGCGGTCTTACAGTCAAAGGTCATGTTTTCAAGATGGCACCCAAGGGCAAACAGTGGGACAAGGTGCCCTTCTGGCAGATTGCCATAGACTCCGGATGCCACTATGTGGCAAGGCTTACAGTTTCTTCCCCCAAGAGGGTGGAGACGGTCATAAAGAAGGCCATATATGTGGCAAGGGAAGTGGGACCAACCTATGTGCACCTGTATACCCCCTGTATACTTGAGATAGGTCTTAACTCTGACGATGGCCTTGATGAGATGAGGCAGAGGGACAAGGAAAGGTTTGCCTTCTTTGAGTATGTGTCTGAACCTGCCAAAGAGGTCATTGAACGCAAGAAAGAGGAGGGTCTGCTATGATAAGGAGAAGGGTGAATATTCGTATGCCAGCCCTCGGTGGACAAGGTGCAGTTACTGCCGCACACATAATAGCCACCGCGGCAGACTACGAGGGCTACTATGCAGTTTCCAATCCCTTCTTTGGTGCAGAAAAGAGGATGGCACCTGCTGAGAGCTATGCACGCATAGGCATGGAACCTATATACGACAGAGGAGAGGTGGTCTATCCAGACGTCATAATGGTCTTCCACCCACAGGTTATAACCATGGGTAAGTCCTACACCATGCCCTTTTACTCTGGCATAAAGAGAAGGGGACTAATCATAATAAACACCGAGGAAGACCTGCTTACGGAAGAAGATAAAGAGAGGCTTGAGTCTCTTGATGTAAAGGTCTTCAACTTCCCTGCCACCAAGTTTGCCATAGACATAGCGGGAACAGAGCTCTCTACCAACATGGCCATGATAGGTGCCCTATTTGGTGCAATAGGTGCTGTTGGAACTGAAGCCATAGAAGAGGGTATAAAGTCAAGGTTTCTTAAGAAGTTTGTAGCTTCAGGAGGAACTGCATCCCTTGACTCCGCCCTTGAGAGAAAGTTCAAGAAAAAGCTGGAGCTAATAGAGAAGAACCTCAACACAGCAAAGGCAGCCTACGAGCTTGCTCAGAAATGGGCTCAGGAACAGGGGCTTGAACCCTTCTTGCCGCCTCCACCAAGAAAGGTGGCAGTTTAAAAGAGGGGGCATTGCCCCCCCATTTAAAAACTTGACATAGCGGTGACTGAGGTGTAAAATTTAAACATGGGGTGGGCAGGAAGGTCCTTAGGAGGGTTTTTTCTAGGTTCCTTAATGGTGGCTACACCTTCTTTTTCATGTCCTGAGGGTTTGCCCAGAATCTCCTGGAGCTATGAGGTTTCATCCAAAAGGGGTAAAGAGTACAGGAGGGTGGATGTGGAAGTAGTAAAAATAGAAAAGGTGAGCACTGTGCTGTCAGACAAAAGACTGTCCTACAAAGCATCTGTTAGTCCGGATGGCTCTGTAAAAGTGGAAGTGTATAACAAAAGCGCTGAAACCATAAAGGATGTGGTAATATCTCAGAAGCTTGAGGGTAGCTTTGAAGGCCTTGTAAGGGCAAGACGCATACTATCCAGACATCCTCTGATAGTGGAGGACTTTATTACCGCCCCTTACAGGGTGGAAGGTGATAACCTTTACATAGGGGTTCCGGCCATACATGCCGGTGAGCAGCTTCAGCTTGAATACAGCGTAAGAGCCTCAGTTATATACAGACCATCCCTTATCTCCCCGGTAGTCAGAAGTGAAGAAGTTCGTGAGAAGATTGTCAGGAGGTATAGCTTTTACTTTCCCCATCGGTAAGGTGAGACTGGATGGTCTGGTTGTTGAGAGGCTGATGGCTGATTTAAGTCTATTACCTTCTGGTGAAGAATACAGGGTAAGAGTAAAGGGCTATGCAGACTCTGTGGGCAACATTCATATAAACGAGAGAATAGCAAAAGAAAGGGCAAGAGGTCTGGTGAGTCTTCTTACCAACAGAAGCCTTGCCTGTCTTGAGAAGAATCACTACGCCGAGGGTCTTACAGGCACATCCCTTGAAGCCAGATAGGCTTTTAGCTCAGGTATGGCTATCTCTTTAAAATGGAAGAGGGATGCCGCAAGGCATGCATCTGCCCCACCAGCCACAAAGCCTTCGTAAAAGTGTTCCATTGAACCAGCTCCACCTGAGGCTATGACCGGAATGTTTACTGCAGAAGATACCGCCCTGGTCAATTCTATATCGTAGCCAGACTTTGTGCCGTCTCTATCCATGGAGGTAAGTAGTATCTCACCTGCACCCAGGCTTTCTACCCTCTTTGCCCACTGGACTGCATCAAGCCCTGTGGGGGTTCTGCCTCCATGTATATAAACTTCCCAGCTATTTCCCTTTCTCTTCGCATCTATGGCCACCACTATGCACTGGGAGCCAAACCTTTTGGCGCCTTCATAGACAAGCTGGGGATTTTTCACCGCAGATGTGTTTATGGAAACCTTGTCTGCACCCGCTTCTAAAAGTTTTCTCATGTCCTCAAGGCTTGAGATGCCCCCCCCAACGGTAAAAGGCATAAAAACGTTTTCTGCCACTCCCCTTACCACTTCAAGGGTTATCTTTCTATCTTCGGCAGATGCAGTTATGTCTAAGAACACCAGCTCATCTGCACCCTGTTCCTCGTAGGCAAGAGCCACCTCCACCGGGTCTCCCGCATCCACAAGGTCCACGAACCTTACACCCTTCACCACCCTTCCTTTATTCACATCAAGACACGGTATTATCCTCTTTGCAAGCATGTCAACCTCTCTGCAACTTCTTGTATATTTCTCCAAGATAAATTCTGTAGTATATGGGCCTGCCGTGGGGGCATGCTTCCATGTTTTCAAAGGAGAGCCAGAACCTCAAGAGTTCTCTTGCCTTTTCCTCATCAAGCCTGTCTCCGGCCTTTACAGAAGCCCTGCAGGCTTCATGAGAATCCATCTTGAGAACCTCGTAATTGCACCTTTCTGAAAGGAGGTGCTGGTCAAAAAAGTAAAGGTATTCCCCATACCTTGCCACAATGATTGTATTATCTATTATACCTATAAGCTCTGGCTCTGTTGTGTATTCAACCTTCTTCTGGCCAAGTGATGGTGGGCTGTATCTGTGTCTTGAGTTAAGGGCATCCCTTATCAGATTCTTTAATTTCCCCTCCCTAAGTATTTTGACCTCCGTCTTCTTTGGATGGATGTTTACATCCAGAAGGTATGGAGGAACATGTATGTAGCACAGAAGAAGTCCGGTCCTGCCTGTGGCCTTTCTTACATATTCTGAAAGGCTTTTATTCTGCACTGCTCTTCTGTTTACGAAGAGGAAAAAATCTCTGCCTTCCCTGTTTATTGAAAAGAGTAGGTCAATCCTCAGGAGGCCTTCCTCCCTCCTTATGTGTTCCAGTTTAGTCTCAAAGATTTCTTCCGCCCTCTCTCTTATATCCCCTGCAGGCCTGAGGTTGTATACATCTCTGCCCTCCGCTTGCAGGCGAAAGGCAGTGTTTGGATTTGCCAGTGCGAGGGCTTTGAAAACTTTGTATACCTTTCTTCTTTCAAGGTCTTCCCTGCCAAGAAAGGCACCTCTTACGGGCATGTTATAGAAGAGGTCATAGACCTCCACCTGTGTTCCCACGGGCATACCCACCTGTCTTTGAGATACCAATCTTCCACCATCAAGCCTTATCTCACTGCCAAGTTCCTCCTGAAAGAACCTTGACCTGAGCACCATTCTGCTTACTAGGCTGATAGCGTGGAGAGCCTCACCCCTGAACCCGTAGGTGGTCAGACTCTGCAGGTCCTCAAGGCTTCTTATCTTACTCGTTGCTCCACTCATGAGGGCTTTCTGTATATCCTCTGAGGGAATACCCATACCGTTATCCCTTACTCCTATGAACCTCTTGCCTCCCTTGCTTATCTCCACATTAACGAAGGTGGCCCCTGCATCAAGGGAGTTTTCTACAAGCTCCTTGACACACTCGGCCGGTCCCTCTATAACCTCACCTGAGGATATACAGCTTTTTACTTCCTCAGAAAGAAGATTTATGCGCATAAGAATATAAGATATGCTTATCTAATCTCTAAATACCTCTAATTGCTTTTCAGTTGACATTTCCTTATCATATTTACAAGGAGGTGAAAAAATGGTAAAGTATTTTCTACTTCTCTTCGCCTTTGTGGTTTTTTCTTCTGCTCAGGAGGATGAGATACTGATAAAAACACCTCTTACAAAGCGTCTTGAAGAATTCAATGTAAGTATAGGCGTTGTGAGCATTGATGAGCTCAAAAAAACCTTCCCAAGGGCCTACAGTCTTTTAGAGAAACACAATGGCGTGCCTGCAAAGCATGACACCCACCACCTTGCTGTTGCCATCTGGAAAAAGCAGGGGGATAAGATAGTTTACCTTTCTGACTTTAAGGTTGAAGCGGAGGTAAGGTCGCCCATCCTCAGAGCCCAGAAAAGGGAGCTTCATAAGTATCCCCATACGCATGGTGATAACTTTGGCGGATGGTTTCAGATGGCAGAGAGGGGTCTCTACTCAATAAATGTTTACATCAAAGACAGCAAGGGCAAGACCTGGAAGGTAAATTACGACTATATGCTCCAGTGATTCTGCAAAGTTGAGCTTTCTCACATAAGTTCTCTGCCACAGGCCTATTTTTACCTGTCAGGAGGAAGCATATGCCCAACAGACTTGTAAATTCAAGAAGCCCTTATCTTCAGAAGGCTGCATATCAGCCAGTGGATTGGTATGAGTGGTCCGAAGAAGCCTTCCAGAGGGCAAGAGAAGAGGATAAGCCAGTTCTTCTTTCCATAGGTGGTGTCTGGTGTCACTGGTGCCATGTGATGGCTCACGAGAGCTTTGAAAACCCCGAGATTGCAAGGATAATAAACGAAAACTTTATTCCCATAAAGGTGGACAGGGATGAGCGTCCTGATGTGGACAGAAGGTATCAGGAGGTGGTGATAGCTCTGACAAACTCCGGCGGATGGCCTCTGACGGTCTTTCTGACCCCTGAAGGGAAGGCCTTTTTTGGAGGGACTTATTTCCCGCCTGATGACCGCTGGGGCAGACCGGGCTTTAAAAGCCTGCTTCTCAGGATAGCACAGCTCTGGAAGGAAGACAGACACAGGGTCCTCAAATCTGCAGAAAGCATATACGAAAGCCTCATGACATACAGCAGACAGAGCTTTAAGGACCCGGTAGACGGGGAGCTTTTGGACAGGGGTATCTCCATGCTTCTTTCCAGCATAGACTACCAGAGGGGTGGAATAGGTTCTGCTCCCAAGTTTCATCATGCAAAGGCCTTTGAACTCCTGATATACCGCAACTTTTTCAATCCCTCCCCCTTACTTGAGAAGGCAATTGTTCTTTCTCTTGATGCCATGGCAAAGGGTGGCATATACGACCACCTTCTTGGGGGGTTTTTCAGATATTCCACAGATGAAATGTGGCACATCCCCCATTTTGAGAAGATGCTATACGACAACGCAGAGCTTCTGAGCCTGTATTCAATGGCATACAGCCTCTTTGGTAGAGAGCTCTACAGAAAAACCGCAGAAGGTATTGTGAGCTACTACAGGCTCTACGGCTATGACCCGCAGGGAGGCTTTTACGCATCTCAGGATGCAGACATAGGCCTTCTTGACGAGGGTGGCTACTATACCTTTACCACAAGGGAAATTGAGGGGCTTCTGAGCCCTGAAGAATTAAAAGTCTTTAGCCTTTACTTCGGGCTTGCCAGCATGCCCCATGAGCCCGAAAAAAAGGTGCTATACATAAATCTGGAAGAAGAGGAGGTTTCAAAAGCTATTGGTCTGGAGGTGGAAGATGTAAGGAGACTTCTGGACTCTTCAAAGGCAAAGCTTCTTCAACACAGAGAAAGCAGGGAGATGCCTTACATAGACAGAACCATATACACAAACTGGAACGCTCTTATGATATCTGCCCTCTGCGATTACTGGAAGGTTTTTTCAGACCAGTGGGCTCTTGCCTCCGCTGAGAAAACTGCAGAAAGGCTTATTACTCAACATTATAGGGATGGAAGACTGCTACACACGGAAGGAGTAGAGGGCTTTTCCGAGGATTATATCTTCTTTTCCAGAGCCCTTCTTTCTCTCTTTGAAATTACCCAGAAAAGGCCCTATCTTGAGCTTTCTAAAGAGCTAATCAGGAAGTCCATAGAGCTCTTCTGGGACGATGATGGGTGGGGCTTTTATGATACTGTAGGGACTGGTGATGGACTTCTGGGCGTGAGGCTCAAAAACCTTCAGGATACTCCCACTCAGTCTGTAAACGGTTCTGCAGCCTCCACTCTGCTTCTGCTGGGGACCCTCACGGGGGATGGTATTTTTATTGACTATGCGGAAAAAACTCTGCAGGCTTTTTCAAGGTTCGTCAGGGAAGTTCCTATGGTATCTCACTCTTACTTTATAAGCCTTTACGCCTACCTGAAGGGCATATACAAGGTGGAAACCAGAGACTTTTTTGAGGAAGCCCTCAGACTATTCAGACCCTTTAAGTTTGTCCTCAGGTCTGAGCTTGATGGAGTTCTGGTCTGCGAAGGGCAGACCTGCCAGAAGTTTGAAACTCTTAATGAAATCTTAACACAGAGGCAATAATATTTATTCCTGAAGGAGGTGGAAGAGATGCTTATAAGCTACGAAACTAGCAAGAGCCTTGATGAAGTCAGGCAAGCCCTTGAAGAAAAGGCAAAGGAAAAGGGCTTTGGAGTCATGGCAGTTCACGAGGTTTCAAAGGTGCTGGAGAGCAAAGGCGTTCCCATAAACTATAGATGCGTCATAGTTGAGGTCTGCTCTCCAAAGCACGCAAGCCAGGTGCTCTCCGCAGACCCTTACATATCTACAGCCATGCCCTGCAGGATAGCCATCTTTGAGGAAAATGGCAAAACTGTGCTCAGCACCATAGCTCCAACGGAGATGCTCTCCATGTTTGAAAGGCCAGAGCTGGAGGATGTGGCGAAAGAGGTGGAGGAGCTTATGGAAGAGATAATGGAGGAGAGCCTATGAAGGTCCTGAGCGTAAAGGACAGAAAGGTTGCAAAGAAGCTCACAGAGAGGCTTCTTAAAAAGGGGCTTGTGGTGGCACAGGCAGAGGGTGAAGAAGACCTGAAAAAGGATTTCCCAAAGAAGGCAGACGTGGTTATAGTGCTTTCAGAGGGTGTAACCAAAGCTCTTGACTAACTCTGGCCTCTTCTTCCAGTCGGGTTTTACCCTTACAAAAAGCTCAAGATAGACCTTTCTTCCCGTTATTAGCTCAAG
This sequence comes from Aquificaceae bacterium, assembly GCA_037481935.1. Taxonomy (NCBI): domain Bacteria; kingdom Pseudomonadati; phylum Aquificota; class Aquificia; order Aquificales; family Aquificaceae; species Aquificaceae bacterium. The sequence continues at coordinate 216,320 of JBBFKQ010000002.1, forward strand.
CTCCTCCCTTGCCATTTTTCCTATGGATTTAAGCCTCTGCCCGCCCTTACCTATCACTATGGGCTTGTAGTTTTCCCTGTCCACTATTATGTCCGCCTTTACCACGAGGACGCTCGGGTCATGCCTTCCTTCAGAAACTTCCGTAACCAGCACAGCCACCCCCTGGGGAATCTCCTGATGCACCTTCAGAAGCACCTTTTCCCTTATTATCTCTGCCGCCATCAGCCTGAAGGGGAGGTCTGTAACCATATCCTCTGGAAAGAGGGGCTCTCCTTCCGGCAGATACTTAATTATGGTCTTCAGGAGCTCCTCTGTGTTGTATCCTTTCAGGGCGCTTACCGGCACCACTTCTTTTATCTGTGGAAATTCTTTTGAGACTTCCTCTGCAAGAGGCAGGAGGTTTTCAACACCTCCAACCCTGTCCACCTTGTTTATTACCAGAAAAATGGGCTTTTCCCCGGCGTAGGGCTTTATGTATCTTTCAAAGACCTGCCTGTCATCCTCTCTGAAGCCATCCTCCGCATCTATCATGAAAAGTATCACATCTGCATCCTGAAGGGATGCGCTTGCCATCTCTACCATAGCTTCACCAAGAGCATCTCTGGGTCTGTATATTCCTGGAGTGTCAAGGAAAACAACCTGAGCCTCGCCCGGTATATTTTTCACACCCAGAACCCTTATACGCGTGGTGCCGGGCTTTGGTGATATTATGGAAACCTTTGTGCCCAGTATCTGATTTAGCAAAGTTGATTTCCCCACATTTGGCTTGCCCACTATGGTCACAAAACCTGCCTTCATCGGAGCTATTATAACCCAGCCTCCGCCATGATAAGCATGACAAGGCCGAGCAAAACCACCGCATAGGAAACACCGTTGGAATACACGCGTGCAGGGATTTTCTCCGCAAGCATCCCACCAGCCAGCGTCCCTACGAGCAGACCTGCAAGCCCCATGGCTATAAAGCCCAGGTTAAGATTGACTACATCAAAGCCCTGATAAAAGCCAAGCCTCACAAGTATATTGGAGGTAAAATACAGGTTCAGCATCAGCCTTATTGAGTATGGGTCTGAAATATGTTGACTGAGAAAGACAAGAGGTGGTGGGCCTCCCATACCCACAAGCCCGGCAAAGAGACCACCTACAAAGCCCACTGGTACTCCTGCATGTCTACTGAGTCTTACCTTAAAAAAGCCCTTCTGAACCAGTAGATTGTATATTCCGAGGGTGAGTATGAAGGTGCCTATGATGATTTTAAGCGTTCTTGTGTCAGTTTTATCAAGAAGGTAAGCACCCAGAAATATGCCAGGCACTGAGCCAGCCACGAGAGAGAGAAGAAGGTAAGCATCTATCCTGCCCCTTCTGTTCTGATAAAGAAGGCTTAAAGTTCCAAAAAGGTTGAATATGGCGGAAGAAACCACTACCATCTTGGGGTCATAAAGAAGTGAAAGGATGCCTATTATAAATATCCCTGCCCCAAAACCAGTAATGGACTGAAAAAACCAGGCAAAAGAGACAACGAGAAAAGGAATCATCTACCAAAAAGGGCTTTCAGGCGGTTTATTATTCCTCCAAACCTCCTTCTGAACTCCATGCTAAGGCCTTCTATCCATTCTCCTATCCTGCCGGTTGTCTTTGAAAGAAGAGACTTGTCCCTTATCTGGTCCGTGTAGAGAAACTCCTTGAGAACTTCATTTGTCTCTTCAAGACCCCTTATGAGGCGCCTCAGCTCCTCCTTATTTTCGAGGTTTGCCCTGTTTATTACCTCCTCAAGGCTCTTGAGTATCCCCTCAAGTGCACTGTCAAAGCTGGCATTCCTTGCCTGTATGTCTGTAGGAAACTGATTTACAAGCTCCACCAGCTTTGACTTGAGCATAAAACGGTATTCAGAAAGCTGAGTGGGAAAGGGCTCCCTGGATTGTAGGTCCTTGAAAAAGTCCTCCACTATAAGGATAACCCTTTCCTCTATGCTGTATATCCTTTCCATCAATCTGTCTCCGTATGGTGTTCCTCGCCGGTGGGCACTTTTCTGCCCTCTTCAAGCTCGTAGAACCTGCCCTCAAGCTTTTGGAGAATCTTGGGGAGGGTGGTGTATTCCATTTCCTCGGAGGGGAGCCTGTGAGGTTCAAAGATACCCTGACGCCTGAGTATGTCCGCAATGACCTGTGCCTGTTCTCTTGCCTTGTCAAAGGCAGGGTCGTCAAAGAGGTCTCTGGGACCTATGAGCTTTCCACCTGCAATCTGATAGCCTGCTGCGATAACTCTTGGTGGTCCATCAAACCTTGAGGGTGTGGCGTGTCTGAAAGAGACGGGCATTAGGGGTCCGTTGTGGGAGCCTCTCATCCATCCCTCCACTATCCAGGGTCTTGCAAAGGGTTCAAGTATTTCACCCACTGCAGGAAAGCCAGACTGTGACCTCACTATCATAACAGGGTCATCCTTGCCCACATACTTGCCTGCTATGAGAGACAGCCTCTGGGTAGAAGCAACAGCTGCGATTTCACCGTCGGAGTTTCTCCAGACGCTTCTAACTGCATACCTTTCTACAGTTCCCACAAGGGCAAGCAGGTCATAGAGCTCTGCAGGCGTTGAGAGCTTTACCGCCTTCCCCGTAAAGGTATCAAGCACCTCAAAGGTAAAGCCGTCGTGCATCTTTGGGTCTATAACAAGACCTGCGCAGACCATGGGGTCTGCAAACATTTCATAGAGGGGTAGACTCCAGGCGCTGGGTGCTGTCTTGTCCGCGAAGAATACAATTACCGGCTCTGAAGGCCTTTCTTCAAATTCCATCTCGGCCACACCCGGACCCATACCCTTTACATTTCCTGAGAAGGTGTCAGAAAGAAGGTCCTGTCCTGCACCATAAAGCTTGAGCCTTTTTGCTACCTGTGTTCCCTCTTCAAAAGCCCTCCATGCTATACCGTGCACCAGCTCACTGTCCACACCGTGCTGATGGGTCATTACCAGGGCTATATCATCACCACATACAAGAATCTTGCAGTCAATAAGATTGCCCTTTTCAACCTCTTTGAGCCCAATCTCTTCCACCTTCGCCACCACCTCAGGATGGGCAGAAGAGTGCCCCACGTAACCCCCTATGTCCGCCTTAATCACGCTCAGCGTAATCTTCATGACTACCTCCTTTCTCTTCTTGCTTCTTATATTATATCATCCTATGAAGCTCTTCATAGTGGAGAGCCCCACAAAGGCAAAAACTATAGCAAGGTATCTGGGAAAGGGCTGGATAGTCAGGGCAACCCTTGGTCATATAAGGGACCTGCCGGCGGACAGGCTCGGTGTTGATGAAGAAACCCTCAGGCCCACCTTTGTGTGGGTAAGGGGAAAAAAGAGCCTTATGGAAAAATTAAAGAAGATAGCCCGGAAGGCTGAGGCCATATACATAGGCACAGACCCCGACAGAGAAGGTGAGGCAATAGCCTACTTTGCTCACAGGGAGCTTGAAAGCCTGAAAAAACCCATAGGCAGGGTGGTTTTTTATGAGATTACGCCGCAGAGTATCAGGTCTGCTCTGGAAAAACCTGCCTCCATAAATCAAAACCTCGTGAGCGCACAGCTTGCAAGAAGGATTCTTGACAGGCTAATAGGCTACAGACTATCTCCTTACCTGTGGAAGGCTCTCAGAAAAAATACTCTCTCCCTTGGCAGGGTTCAGTCGCCAGCACTCAGGCTCCTTGTGGAAAGAGAGCTGGAAATAATCTCCTTCAGAAAAAAAGAATACTACTACATAAGGGCAACCTTTGAAAAGGATGGGGTGGAGTTTTCAGCCTTCTGGGAATACAGATTTGATAAGCCTGAGAATGCAAAGCCATACCTTGAAAAGCTCAAGTCTGCCCTTTTTGAGGTTCTTGATTATGAAGAAGAAGAGGAGAAAAAGGAACCTCCAAAGCCCTTTATAACCTCAAGCCTTCAGGCAGTAGCCAGTCAAAGGCTTAAGCTGAGCGTGGAACAGGTGCAGAAAATGGCTCAGAGGCTGTATGAAGAGGGCTATATAACCTACCCCAGGACTGACAGCTACAGGATGAACGCAGAGAAAGCTCAGGAGTTTATGAAATATATAGAGAAGACCTACGGCAGAGAGTATGTGGGCAGGCTCAGAAACTTTAGAGAAAGGCCCACTTCACAGGGTGCTCATGAATGCGTAAGACCAACGGGGCTAAGGGTGCCAGCGCTCAGGGGGAAGGAGCTTGACCTGTATATGCTGATACTAAACAGAACCCTTGCAAGCCTTGCAAGTCCGGCGGTAGTTCTCAGAAAAAGAGCTATTCTGGTGCCCATATATGAAAAGAAAAGGGGAGAGGAGCTCAGGTTTACGGCGAAGGGGTCAGAACTGCTCTTTGAGGGCTATCTTCGTATCTATCCCGAGGAGCTTGAGCTGTCCACTTTACCATATCTCTCAAGGGGTGAGTTTCTTAAACCCAAGAAAATAACCCTTGAAAAAAGACAAACACAGCCACCGCAAAGATATACGGAAGGGGCTCTCGTTAAGAAACTTGAGGAGCTTGGAATAGGAAGACCATCCACCTACGCCAGCGTAGTAAAAACCTTAAAAGAAAGGGGTTATGTGATGGAGGAGAAGGGGTATTTAAAACCAACTGACATAGCCTTTGAGGTTCTTGACTTTTTGCAGGAAAACTTTCCAAGGGTGGTGGATTACAGCTTTACCAATCATATGGAGGAAGGGCTGGACAGGGTGGAGGAGGGGCAAAAGGATTGGCGTGAGCTTGTAAGGGAATTCTTCTCACAGGTGCATTCAGGGTTATAATTAAAATGCATGGCTGCCCTGCCCTGTGAAGTTTAAAGGTTAATTGAAGAGGAAGTTGGAAAAGAAAAGGTGGAAATAGTGGGTAAAATAAAGGAAGAGTTAACAAAGGAACTGGTAACCAGAGCGGATATTGCCGAAGTCAGGCTCACCAGAGAAATAGAAGTTATGAAGCTGTTCAGGTAGGATGGATATTCTTCTTGACAGGTTTAAAGGTGTAATACTCGGTGGTGCTCTTGGCGATGCTATTGGAAAAGGTCTTGAGGATGTCCCTCTTGAGGATGCTCTGAGATATTATGGGGCAAAGGTAAGGGGCTTTGTGGAGCCTCACCCTCACAGTCCAGCCCTTGGTCTTGAACCTGAGAAAACCTCCGATGAGACTACTATCAGCATACTTCTTGCCCAGAGCATAGTGGAAAGAAGGGCTTTAGACCCATACCACTTTTTTGAAAAACTGAGGGAGTGGGCAGGTAGGGAAGAGGTCCACAGATACCCGGACCCGGCGCTTCTGACCGCCATTGACCTTATATCCTCTGGCACGGGGCTTGAGGATGCAGGTTTTTTCTCCTCATCGGTGGAGGGTGTTCTCAGATGCACCATTACCGGGCTATTTCATTATTACAGCCCGCACCTTGCAGCGGAAGCGGGGAGGCTTGTGAGCCTAATAACCCACAGGAGCAGGGAGATATACGATGCAAGTGCAATTGTATCAGCCCTTATAAGCTATTTGCTTCTTGAGAGTTTTGACCTTAAGGACCCGGTGCAGAGACTTGCCCTTCTTGAGAACCTGAAGGGCTTTCTAAAGCACCATAAGAACAGGACATATCTTGAAAAGGTGAGGCTTCTCCTTGAAAGGGGGGCGGACACAGAAGAAGCGATAGAACATATAGGAAATTCCACCTTTGTGTTTGAGGCTCTGCCTCTTGCCATCTTTATCTTTCTTCATCATACAGAGGAACCCTTAGAGGCACTCTGGGATGCGGTCAATGCCTGCGGTCCGGTTGGTGGAGATACAGATGCCATAGGATACCTTGTGGGTTCCTTTGTGGGAGCATACCGTGGATTGTGGGTATTTCCAGCAGAACTCCTTGAAAATCTGGAGAACTACGAGTATTATATTCTTCTGGCAGAAAAACTTTATCATACTGCGATGGAATTTCTGGAAAGGAGGAGCTAAGAGATGGCTTACAAGCTTCAGGAAGCCTTTTTAAACACCGCAAGGAAAAGAAGGGTAAAGGTTACCATCTATCTCATTAACGGCGTGAGGCTTCAGGGAAGGATAAGGTCCTTTGACCTCTACACTATTCTAATGGAAGATGGACGTCAGCAGACGCTGGTTTACAAGCATGCCATAACTACCATAATACCCGCAGAGAGGATGGAGCTGGAATTTGAAGAGGAAGGAGTGCCGGGGGCAGTATAGCCCCCTTTCTTAAAACATTCCCGGCGGTTTACCCCTAGACACAACGAGCCTTTCCACCGGCTGACCACCTTTGAGATGGCTCTGGACAATCTCATCCACATCTGAAGGCTTTACGTTTCCATACCATACGGCATCAGGATATACAACTATGGTGGGACCAAGTCCACAGGGTCCGAGACAGCCTGTTGGGGTCACCGCAGTGCTCATAAAGAGCTCTGGGTCCATCTGGAGCTTTTCCATGAGCTTCATGTATATGTCCCTTCCGCCCTTCTCCGCACAGGAACCCATGGGATGACCCGGTGGTCTCTGGTTTACGCAGACAAAAACATGCCTGAACTCCATTGGATACCTCCTTGAGAAATTTTTGAGAGAATTCTACCAGAAGAGGATGAGCTTTTGTATGAGGCTAATCACACTTTAAGGAGGGGAGGAAGAGCCTCCCCGAAAGGTTTTAGAACTTCCAGTTGAGACCTATGGAGATGGCGTTCTGAGCGTTCTGGGCTTCTACTAGAAAGGCTCCAGACGGGTCCGTTGCCTTAACCTTCTTGTTGAAGGCATGCTTGTAGGCAAGGTCTACTCCAAAGGTCTTTGTAAACTCATAGCCAAGACCAAGGGTTACATGCTGCTCCGTTATAGCTGGAAAGCCCACGAGATTGAACCAGGCTATATTAAAGTCGCTGAAGGGTGCAGCAAACTTGGGTATGCTATTGGCATTCATGGGATTCTTAGCACCGCCCCTTATGGGAGACTTTCCGTAGTTGTATCCAGCCCTGAGAGCAAGCTTTTCTGTGGGTTTGTATTCGCCACCAAAGGCTATCACCCACTGGTCTTTCCACTGGAACTCTTTATAGCCCTTTGCGTTCTTCCAGTTTATCCATCTTATATCCATGCCAACTTTGAAGTTGTTCATGGGCTTTACACCCACACCAAAGGCAAGCTCCTGAGGCTGTGTGAGCTTTAGGTCTTCAAACCTGCCATCCCCATTGCTGTCAAAGACCCTCTTGTAGGTCATAGCCACAGGGCTCTGGTAGGTAATACCAGCATACACAAAGTCCCCCATGTTGTAAGCCGCACCTAGCTGAAAGCCTATTCCATAGGTCTGAGACTGACCACCTCCAGCATTCCAACAGTTGGTAGTCATTGGCTGACACATATTTGCCCCCATATCCAGTGAGCCATAGGCTATGTGTATGGCACCTGATATGGATATTGCATTATTTACCTTGTAAGCAAGAGCAGGGATTATCCTCATAAACTGCAGATTAGTGTGCATATTGGCAAGCAGAGGGTTCTTGTTCCTATAATCCACACCCATACCGGAAACGCCAAAGGCACCTATACCGAAAGTGAGCTTATCGTTTATCTGGTGAACTATACCCACTTCGGGAACTAAGAAGGTCTTAGCCTGGCTCGTTTCCTCCGCAGAGGAAGGTGCTGGACCCATGGGTGTTACGTTACTTTTACCTTTCACGTGAGGCATAAAGAGTATTCCACCAAAGCTCAGGTTAAAGCCTTTGTACTGGCTCATCCATGCGGGGTTTCTAAAGATGCTGTCGGTGGGTCCTACGGGCATACCTACACCTATGCCACCCATACCTCTTGAGGCTGGAGACACGCCTATCAGGTTGTCTCCGTTGGTGGCAAAGGAAAGTCCTGCAATGCTAAGTATGGCTGTAAGAGCGATGAGCTTTTTCATAGCTTTTACCTCCCTTCAAAGGTTTTCTTTTACATTTTATCTCTTATAAAGGCAACTCTGCAATTCAAAGGGATTATAGGGTTTTAAGTCTGTGTTATATTAGAATTTCAGCATATTACTATAGACTTTCAATCAAGACAGCTCTTTCCTGCAGACACTCTATAATTTCTTTGTAATCTCTTTTATCTACAAAGTATACCCTTCCACCCATGGAAACGCCTTCTTCTTTCATTGGTTTTATCCGCACATAGCCTATGTTCTTACCTGCCACATAGCCAGTTGTGTAATCAGGGTCGTCGCTCCAGCATAGCTCTGCCATTACTCCACAGTAAACATTCTTTGTGGCAAGGGCAAGGGCATCAAGGAGTCTCTCGAGATATTTTCTTCTTAGCCCTCTTTTTATCAGTAGTCTCTTAACAGCCCCCCTGTCCTTCCAGTCCACCCTCACAGTTCTTATACCCCTCTCCATATCGGGCTCAAGTCTTTCGCCGGTTTCTATATCCATGAGCACCGCGCCCCTCATGTTTCCACCCCTTGGATTCGGACCAGCCTTCAGGAGCTCAAGCCCCCTCAGGGCTATGCCCTCTGGCACCCCTTCCCTCTGGAGCGTCTTTACCGCAAAGCTGTGAGCCTCCTCCACGCTCCTGAAGTCGTAGCTGTATATGGGCAGAGCCTTCTGTATGGTATGGACATCTCTGACTTTCTCCACGGTCAGAACCAGCTTTTCGTAGGCTTTTGGTCTTCTAAGGAGTTCTCTTACGGTCTTTTCCAGCATATCCGCAGGCACGAGCCTTTCCGCTCCCGACACATGCTCCCCCTTTAGCTCTGCCCTCATACGCACGCTAAGCATGGCTCTTCCAGAATCGGAAGCCTCTCTTGATAAGGCTCAGAATGTTTCTTGACGAAAGCAGAAGCTCTGGCTTCAGGCTCACGGCTTCTGATACGAGTTTCCACCCCTCTATTAGCTTTCCAAACCTCATACACGTATCGCCTACATGGAAAAGGAAATACGGCAGGTAAGTCTCTGGAACTTTATCCCTGTATGCCCGGTAAACTGCCATTGTTCCCCTGTAGAGCCTTATGCTCTTGCTGCTTCTTCCGCCGTGTTCTCTTATCATCACCATGCTCTGGTCCACTATCCTTATTCTTAGACCTTCAAGAAACGCCCTTATGAAAACTTCCCAGTCTTCCCTGAGCATGAACTCGTCCCTGTATTCCGGGAAGCTGTTTCTTCTGAAGGCTGTCGCAGAAGGATAGCCCACCATACCTGAAAATATAAGGATGCCTGAATCTTGAGGAAGCCTCTTTCTGGATGTTTTAATCACATTGCCCTCTGAGTCAATTAGCTTTCTCGGAAAACAGTATACTATGTCTGCATTTCCCCAGTTTTGAAGAACCGTTTTTATATACCCTTTTTCCCACAGGTCGTCATGGTCAAGGAAAAATATGTAATCTCCCCTTGCCAGCTTCGCGCCAAGGTTTCTTGAATAGCATCTTTCCATATTTCTCTCGTTGCGATAGTAGCTTACCCATCTTGAAAACCCAGATTTTACTATCTGTGGGGTTCTGTCTGTTGAAGCGTCGTCGATGACCAGTATTTCGTCAACCCTGTATTCTTGCTCAAGCACGCACTGTATGGCGTGAGCTATATACCTTTCTCCGTTGTAAACCGGTAGAATTACGCTCACCATAGGTTGGGTTTTCTGTCTTTTAGTTCCAGCTCATACAGAAACTTGTATTTTAAAAAGGTATAGAAGAGGGCAGAAAAAGCCACAAGAAAGCCACGCAAGCCATCCAGAAAGCCCATCTGCACAAAGTATACCTTTACAAAGTGCCACAGGGGATTTAAAATGAGGTTGTATAGCCTGAACCTTTTACCTTTTTCCTTCATAAGCTCAGCCATTTTTCTGGCATACCTTACAGTCTTCACATACTGGTCCTCAAGGTCTTCATAGGAGTAATGGTACAGGTCTCCCCTCAGCTTTCCGACGCTTCCCGTGTATATGGGCGTTTCATGAAGCACGCCCTCAAAGCGAACTTTCCTTTTCCTGAAGAGCCTGACCCTCCATTCTGGATACCATGCGTGGTTCAAAAAACCCCCAAGGTAGTAGGTTTTTCTGGAAAGCATGTATACCTCATGGGCTGGGTTTTTTAACTCCTTTCTTATGCTTTCCCTGAGCTCCTGAGAAACTTCCTCATCTGCATCAATTACCAGCACCCAGTCTCCTGAGCAGAGCTCAATACCGTAGTTGAGCTGACTGGCGTAGCCCTCCCATTCTCTGAAAAAAACCTTTGCCCCTAAACCTCTTGCTATCTCTACCGTTCTGTCCGTTGAACCAGAGTCAACAACAACCACCTCTTTAGCTAGCCCCTGCACGCTTTTTATTGCCCTCTCAATGTTTCTCTCCTCGTTCTTTGTGAGAATCAGGACAGACAACATTTTAGGCTTATAATTATAAACTATGGGAAAATTGAGGGTTCAGGATGTGGCAAAGGAGCTTGGTGTTCCGGTCAAAGAGGTAAGAGAAGTTCTAAAGGGTTGGGGAATAGATAAGGGGAATTTTGCCTACCTTGATGATGAGGAATTGCAGATAGTTTATGACCATTTTTCAGTTTCTAAGGAAAAGGTAGTGGAAAATGGAGGCATCACAACCGAAGTCAGGGAGGAAGCCATAAGGGTTTCTGAACCACCAAGGGAAGAAAAGCAGGCACCACAAAAAGAAAAAGAAGAGAAAAAATACAGGGACCAGAAGCAGAGAGATTACAGGCCTTATGAACAGAAGGCAAGGCAGCCAGCCAGGGAAGCACCCCTCGCAAAGAGAGAAAGAGTGGAGGAAAGAGAAAAACCACGCAGGGCTGAGGAAAGGAGACCTTTCCCCCCAAGGGTTCCGGCACCACCACCCATGCCCCCACCCCGTGAACAGAAGGTGGAAGAAAAAGCCCAGAAGCCACAACCCCAGCCTAAGGAAAGGCTCAGCAAGGGAGAGGAGCAGATATTGAAAAAACTCCAGCAGCAAATAAAAAAGGAAAAGAAGGAAGAAAAAGAAGAGGAAATCAAAATAGTTCAGATTCCTGAAGTGGTTACAGTAAGGGAACTTGCTGACCTTCTCAGAACCCCACCCAATCAGATAATGGCAGAGCTCCTCAAAAGGGGAATTCTCGCCACCATAAACCAGACAGTTCCCTCAGATGTTGCCCTCCAGGTGGCTGAGGCTCTTGGCTTTCTTGCGGAGATAAAGTCAGAGGAGGTAAAGGAAGAGGAGGTGGAAGTTCCAGAGGAAGGTGGAGAGCCAAGACCTCCTGTGGTGGTTGTTATGGGCCATGTGGACCATGGGAAAACAACCCTTCTTGACACCATAAGAAAGACCAGAGTGGCAGAAAAGGAGAAGGGTGGCATAACCCAGCACATAGGTGCTTCCGTGGTAGAGATGCCTGATGGCAGGAGGATAACCTTTCTGGACACACCGGGTCATGAAGCCTTTACCTCTCTCAGAGCAAGGGGTGCACAGGTTACAGACATTGCGGTCCTTGTGGTTGCCGCAGACGACGGCGTCATGCCACAGACGGTAGAGGCCATAAACCACGCAAAAGCTTTCAACGTTCCAATAATCGTGGCAGTTAACAAGATAGACAAGCCCGGTGCAGACCCACAGAGAGTACGGAGGGAGCTGTCCGAGCTTGGTCTCATACCTGAAGAATGGGGCGGTGATACAGTCTTTGTGGATGTGTCTGCAAAAACTGGTCAGAATGTGGACGCGCTTCTTGAATACATACTTCTGATGGCGGATATCCTTGAGCTGAAAGCAAATCCCAACAAACCGGCAAAGGGCACCATAATAGAATCCAAGCTTGATAAACAGAGGGGTGTGGTGGCCACTGTGCTGGTGCAGGAGGGAACGCTTAAGCTTGGTGATATATTTGTGGCGGGAACTACCTATGGACGTGTTAGAGCCATGTTTGACGACAGAGGGAGAAAACTCAAAGAAGCAGGCCCATCAGTAGCAGTTGAGGTGCTTGGCTTTGAAGAACTGCCCATGGCAGGCGACCAGCTGAAAGTGGTTGAGGACGAAAAAACTGCCAGGCAGATAGCGGAACAGAGAAAGCTCAAGAAGGAGCAGATGGAAAAGGTTTCAAAGGGTTTTGTGCTTGAGGAGGTGTTCAAAAAGATTCAGGAAGGGGAGCTCAAAGAGCTAAAGCTCATAGTCAAAGCTGATACCGTTGGTTCTCTGGAAGCTCTTAAAAAATCCTTCTCAGAGCTTTCCACACCAGATGTCTCTGTAAGAATAATACATGGAGACGTGGGCGGCATAACGGAGAACGATGTGATGCTTGCCAAGGCAAGCGGTGCTATCATAATCGGCTTCAACACAAGACCCGACCTGAAAGCTAAAGAGACGGCAGAGGCGGAAAAAGTGGACATAAGGCTGTATGGCATCATATACGAGGCCATAGAGGATGTGAAGAAGGCCCTTAAGGGCATGCTGAAGCCGGTGGAGAGGGAAGTGATTCATGGCTCTGCGGAGGTGAGAGCTACCTTCAAGATAAAGGGTGCAGGGACAGTTGCTGGTTGTTATGTGCTTGATGGCAAGATTCTCAGAAACGCAAGGGCAAGGCTCATAAGGAACGGCGTTGTTGTCTTCGATGGCAAGATAGAGGGGCTTAAGAGGTATAAAGAAGATGTTCAGGAAGTGGCAAAGGGTTTTGAGTGTGGAATAAAGCTTAAAGATTACAACGATGTAAAAGTTGGTGACATAATAGAATGCTACGAAGTGAAGTTAGAAAAGCCTCAGTAAGCATAAACGAGATATACCCCAGCATACAGGGAGAAGGGCTTCTCCTTGGAACACCCAGCCTTTTTATAAGGATTCAGGGATGCAATCTGAGGTGCCCCTGGTGTGACCAGCCCTCTGCCCTGGCTTTTAAGAAGGAGAGTTATGTGAGTCTTGAAGAACTTCTGCACACTGTTGAAACATACTCTCACAGGCATGTGGTCATAACAGGTGGAGAACCCTTTACTGAAGAAGCTCTTCCTCTGCTTATAAAAGAACTTTTAAAGAGGGGGAAATCTGTGCAAATAGAAACAAACGGCACGCTATGGCAGGATGGCCTTGAGGAGGTTGCCACAGAAATACACATAACGTGCTCACCCAAGGCGGTAGCAGGTTGGGACGTGCATCCAAAGATAAGGGAATATGCAAGAGAGCTCAAGTTTGTGGTGGACCAGGAGCTCAATTCTGGGGTCATTCTTCAGTTCAGAGAGTTTCTACAGAAGGGAGTGGTGGTGCTTCAACCAGAAGGAAACAAAGAAGCCTTTCTCCAGAAGGCTCTTGATATACAGCTAAGCCTGATGGGGATGGGTTATCAGGTCAGGGTTGTTCCACAGGTGCATAAGCTTCTCGGGCTGAAGTGACTTTCTGAGCCTCAGGGAAGAAGTATTCTGAAATTGCAAGGTACAGGGCTTTTGCAAAGCTTTCCTGAAAGTCCTGGTCTGACATCATAAGGGCCTCCTGCGGGTTTGTCATGAAGCCCACCTCTACAAGCACTGATGGTATGCCGGGAGTCTTGAGCACAGCAAAGCCAGCCCTCTGGATGCCTCTGAAGTGCACATCTCTGCCAAGCTCCCTTCTTACAACTTTAACAAGTCTCTGTCCAAAGACAACGCTCTCGTTCAGCGTCACGTCCATAGCAAGGTCTGCAAGCACAGTTCTGGCAGATGTGGGTATGTCGTCCCTTCCGAAGACGAGGCTTGCGTAGCTATGATTGTTGACTATCTGCTGACGCCTTTTCTGTGCAGCTTCTGAGGATATGGCAAAAATGGTCGTTCCTCTTGCTTCTGGCGATCTCTGGGGATGGGCATCTGCGTGTATGCTTACAAAGAGGTCTGCCCTGTTTCTCAGGGCTATGTTTGCCCTTTCCTGAAGTGGCACAAAGGTGTCATCTCTGCGCGTCATTATCACCCTGAACCTTCCATCCTTTTCAAGATAATTTGCAAGTCTTCTGGCTATGGCAAGCACCACATCCTTTTCCTTTATGTTCATGTATCCTATAGCTCCAGGGTCATGCCCTCCGTGTCCGGGGTCAACCACCACAACCCTTCTCTGGGTTATAACCTGACCCCTTTTCACCTCGTTAACCAACCTCTCTCTTGTTGGAGTTACATCCGCATTGCGCAGAATTCTTATAAAGGCAGGGTCTATTATCTCTATAAGTTCATCCTTTTGCTCCGTCTTTGCCAGCCCCTTCTCTTTGGTATTGCCTGCGTATATATCTATCACAATCCTGAAGGGTTCCTGAAGTGAGAAGGCTCTGATGTCTTCAAAGTTTCTCTCAAAGACTATTCTGGTGCCCCATGGATGTTTGCCAGTGCGCGCCTGCATGCTGGCAGGAAGATTAAGATTTACATTTTCCATAATGTCCACCACTACCCTTCTGGGGTTTTCAAGGGTGTAAACCTTATAGTCTGCCTTTCTGTCCAGCTGGAGGACTATACGTTCCTTTTCTGGATACTTTCCCACCCTGACCAGAGCTGTCTGAGAAAAACCAAGGCTCACAAACAGGCTAAAAATTACCAAAATCCTCAGGAACATGAACCTCCTCCTCCACCTCAGAATACCTGGTCGCCCATGCGGGCTTTGGAAACCTAACTATCATTGGATTGGGTATATCAGGCTGGTAGAGTATCATGGTGCCCTTTTTGAGCATTATTGCCCTCTGCCTGAAGTTTCCTGTGAGATACTCGTATTCCTTGCCAAGCACCTCACTGGAGTCCATCCTTCCCAGCACTTTCAGAGCAGAGTTTGCCACCACCCTTTTTTCCACCTCGCTTGCTGTCTGCTGGGCACCTATGAGTATCACACCAAGGCTCCTCCCTCTCTCTGCAATGTCCAGCACCACGTCCTTGATTGGACTCCAGCCCTCCTTGGGTGCATACTTGTTAAGTTCGTCAAGAACCACAAAAACTTTAGGGTAGGGTTTTCCTATATTTTCTTTCTCTCTGAAAACCTTTTTCAGTATTGAACCCACCACAAACATCTTACCTATACTATGAAGACCGCTTATATCCACAACTGATAGCCTGTTCTCTTCCCATCTGGGAGGACTTGAGGACTCCCTGATGAGCCTTCCCACATGCATGCACGCCCTGCTGAACCTTCTGAAAAAGGCGTAGGCTGTCTGGGTCTGGGCATCCCCAAACCAGCTTCTGTATAGCTCGGAGCTTTTGTTCTGCTCCTTGTCCCTTATGGCTTCTTCAAGGCGGTTTTCAAGGTCAGACAGACTTTCAATATCCCTTGAAAATTCATCCAGAAGCCTTCCGGGAGGGCTGTTCTGAGCTAGGGCGTAGAGCTTATTGGCTACTCTATCGATTACATAGTGTATGTTGGAAACCCCTTCCTCGCCCTCTGTAAACATGAACCTTATAAGACCTTCTTCTGCAAACTCCCTGATGCTCCAGTAGAAAGGGGAAACATTTCTGTCGAGCCTTTCACAATCTGGGGTGTGAGGGTCATGGTTAGAAGGTTGCACATAGAATTTCACATTTCTAAAGGGCTCAGCCCTGAGCCCCATAGCCTCGTAGACTCTCCTGCTCTCTTCGTCAAGGGTTTTGTTTTTCTTGTCAAGCCAGAGAAGGTCCTTTCCCTTAACGTTGAAGATTATCCCGTGAACCCTGTCCCTGTCCCCTGCCTTTTCAAGGATGGAATAGAGAAGAAAAAGGGCGTAGGAGGTCTTTGTGGCTATGCCGGACATGCCCGATATGCTCACATGGGCACCTTCCACACCGTTTATGAAGTTGTAGTTTACATAGACCACGTTTCCGTTTCTGTCCACTCCCGCGGGTATTTTTTCCTTCATCTGGTCGTAGTAGAGAGCCTTTTCAAATTCTTTTCCTCTTGCCCTGTAGACCGCGTCCCCTGGAGAAGGAGGTGCAAAGACCTCAGGTTCTATCCTGGTCATGTTTACCTTTGCCACATAGGCTACGTTTACCGGAATTACTCCCTTGCTCACAAGGTGGGCGTCATACACAAACTCTGCACCCTCAAGGAACTTGTGAACTTCGTTCACGATGCCGTAATACTTGACCCTCTGACTCCCCACAAGGCTTTCTACATACAGCACATCGTCCAGCTGAACCACCTGACCCTCTTCCACACCAATCCAGAACTCTAAGGGGCTTATGGGCTCTGTGCCAAGAACTATACCCACCCTCATGCATAAAAATATAACACTTTCAAAAGCGGGCGACGGGAATCGAACCCGCGACCTTCTGCTTGGGAAGCAGACGCTCCACCACTGAGCTACGCCCGCTATGGTATATATTATATCCCATGGAGTTTCCAAAGCTAAGACCACGAAGGCTGAGAAAGAACGAGAACATAAGAAGGCTCATAAGGGAAACAAGGCTGACGCTGGATGACCTGATATATCCCATTTTTGTCCGATACGGTCAGGGTATAGTGGAAGAAGTGCAGAGTATGCCCGGCGTATACAGGTATTCCCTTGACAGGGTGGTGGATGCGGTAAAGGAGGTCAGAGACCTTGGAATTCCCGCCATAATCCTCTTTGGCATTCCTGAGCACAAGGACGAGGTGGGCTCAGATACATGGAGCGATGAGGGAATAATCCAGAGGGCTCTCAGGCTCATAAAGAAGGAAGTGCCGGACATGTATGTGATTACCGATGTGTGCTTTTGTGAATACACCACCCACGGACACTGTGGGGTGCTACACGAAGGAGATGTGCACAACGACCTGACACTGGAAAACCTCAAAAAGCAGGCGGTTTCGCATGCTCAAAGCGGTGCGGACATGCTTGCACCATCGGGGATGATGGATGGTATGGTAAAGGCTATAAGGGAGGCTCTGGACTCTGCGGGCTTTGAGAGTGTTCCCATAATGGCATACTCCGCCAAGTTTGCCTCTGCCTTTTATGGACCTTTCAGGGAGGTTGCGGAGTCTGCACCTGCCTTTGGAGACCGCAGAAGCTACCAGATGGACCCGGGCAACGCCAGAGAAGCCCTCAAGGAGGTTCTGCTGGATGTGCAGGAGGGTGCAGACATTGTAATGGTAAAGCCCGCACTGGCATACCTTGACATCATAGCAAAGGTCAAAGAGCACACCCTTTTGCCCGTGTGTGCCTACAACGTGAGCGGTGAGTACGCCATGATAAAGGCGGGTGGAAGGCTGGGCTGTATAGATGAGAAGAGGGTCATGATAGAGACACTCCTGTCCATAAAGCGTGCAGGTGCAGACATGATAATTACCTACTTTGCAAAGGATATAGCCCAGCTCATAAACAGAGGGGAGCTCTGATGGGTCTGGCTGAGAAGTATCCCGTTCGCTATACAGTAGAAGACTGGAAAAGTTGGCAGGGAGACTGGGAACTGGTAGAAGGCATACCCTATGCAATGGCATCGCCAAGACCGATAAACCAGTATCTTTTACTTGCGATTGGGGAACTGCTTAGAAGAGCTCTCAGAGAGTGCCCAGAATGCATAGTTTACGCAGAGCTTGACTGGTATGTGTCCTATGAGACGGTTATAAGGCCTGACCTCATGGTGCTGTGCGGAGAGATTCCTGAAAGGGTAGAAAGACCTCCAGAAATGGTTGTGGAGATAGTTTCACCCTCTAGCAGGCAGATGGATGAAGGGCTCAAGTTTGAGCTCTGCGAAAGGGAAGGTGTAAAGTATTTTGTGTTGGTTTATCCCGATGAGAAGGAGGTTAAAGTTTTTGAGCTTTCTGGGGGTAAATACAGAGAAAAGATGGACAAGAGATTTAGCCTTGGCAGGTGTGAGGTTGAGATAAATTTTAAGGAGGTCTTCGGTGGGTCTGGCTGAGAAGTATCCCGTTCGCTATACAGTAGAAGACTGGAAAAGTTGGCAGGGAGACTGGGAACTGGTGGAAGGCACACCCTACGCCATGGCTTCGCCAAGGCCTATTAATCAAAGAATCCTCATTGTTATTGCACTTCTTATAGAAGAGGTTCTCAAGGATTCATGCCCCAGTTGCCTTGTTTACGCAGAGCTTGACTGGTATGTATCTTATGACACAGTAATAAGACCAGACTTGATGGTGTTGTGTGGAGAAATACCAGAGAAAGTTGAGAGTCCACCAGAACTCGTTTTAGAGATAGTTTCACCCTCCAGCAGGCAGATGGATGAAGGGCTCAAGTTTGAGCTTTATGAAAGGGAAGGCGTCAGATACTTTGTGCTGGTTTATCCAGATGAAAGAACTATAAAGGTTTTTGAGCTTGTGGAAGGTAGGTATAGAGAAAAGGAAGACAGAAAGTTTAGCTTTGGAAGCTGTGAGGTGCAGATAAACTTTGAGGAGGTCTTGAGGTGAGATTTTACGGCATAGCCTCTGAAGAGAGAATTTTAGAGATAGTTGAAAGAATAACAGATGGTGTCTGGGTCTACGAGGATAACGGCAAAAGGGAAGAGCTTGATGTGGAAGGTGCTAAGAAGAAACTGCTTGAGCTTGTCAACATGGTAAAGGGCTGGAAAGAGGAAAGCAGACATATACCGGCGGGAACGACCTTTTTCTTTGTAAGCACCCCAGAAAGTCCTCAGGCTGTAAAGGTTTACGACCTCTCATCTCTTGGCTGTTCCTCAAGCCTGAGCCCCGCACGCTGGAAAGTTTACAGAAAAGAACTGGAAGGTCAGCTCTGAAGGTAGATTTCCCTGAGTATATCTCCACCCCCCTCTTCTAAGAGCTTTCTGGCAAGTTTTATACCTATCTGCTCAGTCTCCTCAGGTTTTCCTTCTTCCATACCCTCCAGAAAACGCCTTCCCTCAAGGTCAGATATGAAGGCTCTTAGCCTGAGCTTTTCGCCTTCAACCCATGCGTATGCACCTATGGGCACCTGACAGCCCCCCTGAAGCTCCCTCAGAAAAGCCCTCTCACACTCAGCCCTGAGCCTGCTCTCTTTGTGGTCAAGGAAGGCTATGGCTTTGAGAACATCGACGTCGCTTTCCCTTACCTCAATGGCAAGGCTTCCCTGACCCACCGCAGGTATGAAGTCCTCCAGTATCTGGGTTATTCTGTCTTCCAGACCCATCCTTTTTACACCTGCATAGGCAAGCACTATGGCATCATACATGCCTTCTTCTAGCTTTCTGAGCCTTGTGTCCACATTACCCCGCAAGATTTCTATTTTCAGGTCGGGTCTTTTTCTCTTTATCTGCACCTGCCTCCGGAGGGATGAGGTGCCAAGGACTGCACCCTCCGGTAGCTCAAAAAGGGTTTTCCCTTCCCTTGATATAAGCACATCAAAGGGGTTTTCTCTTTCAGTTATGGCTCCAAGCGTAAGACCTTCTGGCAGCGTCATGGGCACATCTTTGAGGGAATGAACCGCAAGGTCTATCTCACCTCTCAAGAGAGCCTCCTCTATTTCCTTGACAAAAAGTCCCTTTCCACCAACCTTTGCAAGAGGTGCGTCCAGAATTTTGTCTCCGGTGGTGGTTATAAGAACCAGCTCAACAGTATGACCTTTCTCCTGGAGTTTTTGCCTTATAAAGTTTGCCTGCCAGAGGGCAAGCTTGCTCTTTCGTGTGCCTATGCGTAAATGCATTACTCTATCACCCTTATGTGCAGTTCCTTAAGTTGCCTCGGCTCCACATAGTCTGGAGCGCCTGTAAGTGGGCATATGCCCTTCTGAGTCTTGGGAAAGGCGATAACATCCCTTATAGAGTCCAGTCCTCTCATTATGGCAATGAGCCTGTCAAGCCCAAAGGCAAGCCCTCCGTGGGGCGGAGCACCAAAGCGAAGCGCCTCCAGAAGAAAGCCAAACTTTTCTCTTGCCTCCACTTCAGGTATTTCAAGCAGTCTGAAGACCAGCTCCTGAAGCTCTCTTCTGTGTATCCTGACGGAGCCTCCGCCCACCTCATAGCCGTTTATAACAAGGTCGTAAGCCCTTGCCTTTACCGAGTGGACAAGCCCCTTTTTCTCCTCAAGGTCCTCCACCTGCAGAGCCTTCTCAAGAAGGGGTATGTCTTCTTCCCTTGGTGAGGTAAAGGGGTGATGCAGAGATAAAAACCTCTTCTCCTCCTCGTCCCATTCCATCAGGGGGAAGTCCACCACCCAGAATATATCAAACTTGCTCTGGTCTATGAGGTTGTATTTCTTTCCCAGATGTAGCCTGAGGTTTCCCAGTATTCTGTAGACCATATCCTTCTTGTCTGCAGAGAAGAATACCACATCCCCGGGCCGTGCCTCTACTCTCTCAAGCAGTTTGCCTGTTTCTTCCTCTGAGAAAAACTTTACTATGGGAGAGTTGAGTCTTCCATCTTCAACCTTTATCCATGCAAGCCCCTTTGCACCAAGGCTCTGCACAAACTGGGTAAGCTCATCAATCTCCTTTCTGGATAGGTCAGAGCCTTTAAAGTTTATCGCTTTTACAACACCCCCTGCCTCTATAGCCTGACGGAAGACCTTAAAATCTGTATTTTTGAAAATATCTGTCAGGTCTACAAGCTCCAGACCAAACCTTCTGTCTGGCTTGTCCGAGCCATAGCGTTCCATTACTTCCTGGTATGGTATCCTGTCAAAGGGCATTTTTAGCTCAACCCCAAGAAGCTCCCTGAAAAGCTCCGTTATGAGCCTTTCGCTGAAAGCCATAACATCCCCTTCCTCCACAAAGGACATTTCAAAGTCTATCTGAGTAAACTCAGGCTGGCGGTCAGCCCTGAGGTCTTCGTCCCTCAGGCATTTTACGATTTGAAAATACCTGTCAAAACCGGCGACCATCAGAACCTGTTTGAAAAGCTGTGGAGACTGGGGCAGAGCGTAGAACTTACCCGGATGAAGTCTTGAAGGCACAAGAAAGTCCCTTGCACCTTCGGGTGTGGACTTGGTCAGGAAGGGCGTTTCCACCTCTACAAAGCCCTCTTCCACAAAGACTTTTCTTACCGTCTGATATGCCCTGTGCCTGAAAAGGAGGTTTTCCTTCATGCTCTCACGCCTGAGGTCCAGATACCTGTATCTCAGCTTTGTTTCTTCCGACAGGTGCGTCTCCTCATCAACGGGGAAAGGAAGGGTTTCTGAGGTGTTGAGAATTTCCAGTTCTTCAATCACCACCTCGTAGTTTCCCGTCCTTAGCCTCGGGTTTTCTGTGCCCGGCGGTCTCCTTCTTACCATGCCCCTTATGGCCACCACATACTCAGACCTCAGACTGTCCGCAAGCTCGTACACCTGCGGGTTTGTCTTTTCTTCCACCACGCACTGTACTATGCCCTCTCTGTCTCTAAGGTCTATGAATATTACGCCTCCATGGTTTCTTATGCGGTGAACCCATCCGTTGAGGATAATCTCCTTTCCTAGGTCTTCCTCTGATACGTGCCCGCAGTATCTGGTGCGTTTAAGCATAAAGAAGTATTTTACAGCAGGTTTTTCTGAATATAGAACCTCCACGCCTTTTCCATGTCACCGAGTCTGAGCCTTTCATGAACTGGAAGTGTTTCCTTCTCACTCAATCTCTACCGCCTCCGCAGTCAATCTTTCAAAGGTCAGACTTCTCTCTTCCTGCATAAGCTCTTCCTCGAAGATAACAGCACAGAAAAGGGAAGTCCTTACTCTCTTGATTAAGAGAAAGCCACCTCCAGCACCCTGTCCTCAACCTCGGCCTTTTTAAAGGGAGGAAGCACTACAAGGTCAAGGTCTGAGTAGGCATCAGAAAGCCCCTTTGCATAAGAGCCAAGGAGAAAAAGACTCACAGGAAGTCCAAGCTCTCTCAATGTCTCTTTTAAAATCCTGAAGCACCTGTCTGATACCCTTCAGGAGAAGTTTCACAGTTCGGGCTCCAGCTCGTAGTGCCTGTAAAGGCTTTCCCACCAGTAAGAGACTCTCAGAAGTGTTGCCTCGTCAAAAGCCTTCCCTATGAGCTGTCCTCCCACCGGCAGACCCTCTGACAAACCTATAGGCACCGATATACCCGGAAGCCCTGCAAGGTTTACGCTCACGGTGAAGATGTCAGAAAGATACATGGCTATGGGGTCTGAAGTTTTCTCTCCAAACCTGAAGGCAACAGTGGGGCTCGTGGGGGTGGCGATTATGTCCACCTTCTCAAAAGCTCTTTCAAAGTCCTGAGCTATGAGCCTGCGAACCTTCATGGCTTTGAGGTAGTAGGCATCGTAATAGCCTGCAGAAAGGGCAAAGGTGCCAAGGAGTATCCTCCTCTTTACCTCCGGTCCAAAGCCCTCGTCTCGGGTTTTAGCATACATCTCAAAAAGGTCTTTATACTCTCTTGCCCTATATCCGAACCTTACTCCGTCGTAGCGTGCAAGGTTGGAAGAAGCCTCCGAGGGTGCGATTATGTAGTAGCAGGGAATGGCATACCTCACATGGGGCAGGGAGACTTCTTCTACATGCATGCCTTCTTTCTCCATCTCCTTTATGAAGTTCTCAAAGGCACTTCTGACGCCTTCTTCCAGACCATCCTGCAAAAACTCCCTTACCACCCCAACCCTCAGACCCTTTACCTCTTTTCCAAGCTCCTGCATATAGTCGGGCACTGGTTTTTTTGCACTGGTGGAGTCTCTGGGGTCGTACCCTGCTATAACCTGCAGTATGAGGGCAATGTCCTCGGTTCTTCTTCCAAAGGGTCCTATCTGGTCAAGAGAAGAGGCAAAGGCAACAAGCCCGTATCTGGAAACCCTGCCGTAGGTGGGCTTGAGACCTATGACCCCGCAGAAGCTGGCAGGCTGGCGTATGGAACCCCCTGTGTCCGAGCCAAGGGAAAGGGGAGCTGAGCCCACCGCAACCGCCACCGCAGAACCACCGGAGGAACCACCAGGCACCCTCTGAAGGTCCCAGGGGTTTTTTGTGGGGAAATAGGCAGAGTATTCGGTAGAAGAACCCATGGCAAACTCGTCCATGTTGGTCTTGCCTACTACGAGAGCTCCGGCTCTTCTTAGCCTCTCAATGACTGTTGCGTCGTAGGGGGAGACATAGCCCTGAAGTATCTTTGAGGCACAGGTGGTGGGATAGCCTTTTATGTTTATGTTGTCCTTTATGGCTATGGGGATGCCCGCAAGGGGCATATCTTCTCTTGTTTCAAGTCTCTTTGCCTCCTCCAGAGCCTGGTCGTAGAGAGGCGTGATGTAGGCTTTTACTTTCTCCTCTGTCTTCAAAAACCTTTCGTAGAAGCTCTGAAGGAGCTCTTCTGGCTTTATCTCTTTTCTCTTTATGAGGGAAACAAGCTCAGCCACAGACTTTTTCCACAGCATGATTTATAGTTTATCATATGCACCTATTTGACCTTTATTCAGAAAGGTATGACAGCTGGTACGACCTTCCTTTTGGAAGCTCTGTCTTTAGCCTTGAGGTGGAGTGCCTTAAAAAGCTCTTTCTTTCAGATGGCCCCTCTCTTGAGGTGGGTGTGGGCAGTGGTAGGTTTGCACAGGCTCTTGGAGTTCAGTATGGTGTTGATACCTCTCTGAATCTTCTGAAGAAGGCAAAAGAGAGGGGTGTAAGGGTGGTCAGAGCGGGTGCGGAGAAACTGCCTTTCAGGGACAGAACTTTCCACGCTGTCCTTATAGTGGTTTCCCTGTGCTTTTTTGAAAAGCCCCTTGAGGCTCTTCTGGAGGCGAGGCGAGTGCTAAAAGACAGTGGCATACTCCTTCTTGGTCTTGTGCTTTCTGAAAGTCCATGGGCAGATTTTTACAGGCAGAAGGCTGAGCAAGGGCATCCACTTTACTCTGTGGCAAGGTTCTACTCCTTTGAGGAGATAAGAAATATGCTTTCAAGAAGTGGCTTTAAAATCTCAGGAGTTTTGACCACTCTTTTTGAAGAACCACAGGACACAAAGCCAGTAAGAAGCAGGGAAATAAGGAATGGACTTTATGAGAAGGGCGGTTTTTTCTGTATATCCGCTACCCCTTGAAATTTGACAAAAGTTGACTAAAATCTTTTAACATGGCTCAGTCAGCAAAGAGGGATTATTACGAGGTGCTGGGCGTTCCAAGGAACGCAACGCAGGAGGAGATTAAGAAAGCCTACCGCAGGCTTGCCAGAAAGTATCACCCAGACTTTAACAAAGACCCCGACGCTCAGGAAAAGTTCAAGGAAATAAACGAAGCCTATCAGGTGCTATCAGACCCGGAAAAGAGAAAGCTCTACGACCAGTATGGACACTCTGCCTTTACCGCACAGGGTGCTGAGCAATACCAGGATGTGGTCTTCCAGAATGTGGGCGACCTCTTTGAGGAGCTCTTCAGGGGCTTTGGCTTTGAAGACATCTTTGAAAGGGCCACAAGGGGCAGAAGGCGTGAGCAGAGAAGACCTGCGAAGGGTGAAGACATATACCATACAGTTGACCTCAGCCTTGAAGAGGCTTACAGAGGCACTGTGGTGAGCATACCACTTGTTAGGGAAGTTGCCTGTGATGCCTGTGGAGGAAGCGGATACGACAGGAGCAAGGGTGAGAAGGTATGCCCCACATGTGGTGGAAGGGGTGAGGTAGTTCAGAGGCAGTTTTTCATGACCATAGCCCAGACATGCCCCACCTGCAGAGGTGAGGGTGTAATAAGAGAGACCTGCCCCAAGTGCAGGGGTAGGGGCACCCTCCCCCAGAGAGAGGAAGTGAAGGTAAAGATTCCTCCGGGCGTAGATACTGGCAGCAAGATACTTGCGGAAGGGAAGGGCAATGCAGGCATGTTTGGAGGACCACCCGGGGACCTCATCATAACCGTCAGGATAAAGCCCCATCCTGTATTTGAGAGGAGGGGTAACAACCTTTATGTGGATGTGAACATAAAGCTCACAGAGGCGGTCCTTGGGGCAGAGCTTGATGTGCCAACCCTTGAGGGTAACACAGTCAGGGTGAAAGTTCCCGCAGGCGTGAGGGAAGGAGACACCATCAGGGTCGAAGGCTATGGAATGCCAAGGCTAATGTCAGAGGGTAGAGGAGACCTCTTTGTGAGGGTTCACATAGATGTTCCAAAGCTGGGTTTTATGGACAAGCTTTTTGGCGATGGGAAGAAGATAAAACAACTCCTTGAAGAACTTGACAGACTTCTACCTGAGCCAGAACGCATAAGGGAGAGGCAGGCATGAAGAAGGAAAAAACCAGACTCTACACCATAGGAGTTGTTGCCAGCATGTTCAACATACATCCACAGACACTCAGGCTTTACGAAAGGGAAGGCCTCATAAAGCCCACAAGGAGCAAGGGCAGGACAAGGTATTACACGGAAGAAGACATAGAAAGGCTTGAGTTCATTCTCACACTCAGCAGGGACCTTGGAGTAAACCTCGCAGGTATTGACATAATCCTCCGCATGAAGGAGCAGATGGAAGAGCTTGAAACACAGGTGCAGAAGCTCATAGAGTTCATACAGAGGGAAGTTTCAGAGCTTTACCAGAAGGATGAAAACATAAAGTCCATAGTCCTGGCAGAGAGGAGAGACATACTCAAGTCAATAAAGAAGCAGTAAAATAACTCTATGGAGATAAGGGAGACAGACCTTCCAGGCATAGGCAAGAAGTATTCCATGAGCCTCAGAGAGGGTAGGGAGCTCGTGCTGGTCATATACAACACAGGCAAGAGGGAAATATACCTGATGGAGGAGGAGGAAACTGCCTGCGTTTTTGACCTTACGGAAGAGGAGGCAAAGGAGCTGGGTTTCCTGCTTGCAGGAGCCCTATACCAACCCATCAAGGCGGACAAGATGGAGCTTATTCTAAAAGAGGTGGTGATGGAGTGGGTAAGGATAGAGACCGGGTCAAACTTTGTAAACAAGACCATAGCTGAGCTTCAGATAAGGAGAACGACGGGTGTATCAGTCATAGCCATAGACAGAAAGGGAAGAATCATACCCAGCCCAGACCCTTATAAGGAAAGGATAGAGCTTGGGGATATCCTCATCGTGGTGGGCACCCGCCCTCAGATAAACCACCTTTTAGAACTCTGCGGAAGGTGTAGCACGTAAGATGCACAATCCACAGGATTTTATGCTGGCAGGGGGAGTTTTCCTGCTACTGTTTTTTTCCGCCTTTCTCCTCTCAAAGTTAAGGGTTCCCTACATAGCATCTTTCATGCTTGCTGGGCTTCTGGGCAAGTTTTTTCTACCACACAGGGCGGAGGGGGTGCTCCTTATATTTGAATACTCTGCGGTCATACTCTTGTTATTTTTCATAGGGCTTGAATACTCCTTTGAGAGACTGGCAGGTATGAAAAGGGTGCTCAGGCCAGGGCTTTTTGACCTTCTTATCAACTTTCTGCCCGTCTTTTTCCTTTCCTACCTTTTCAGCAAAGATTTTCTTTTCTCACTGGTTATGGGTGCAGTGCTCTATCCCAGCAGCACCGCCATAACTGCAAAACTTCTCATGGACTACAAGAGGCTTGTAAACCCTGAAGCTGAGCTCCTTATTGGTGTTCTCATATTTGAGGACCTGGTGAGCATAGTTCTGCTCTCCATGCTTACTGGCTTTACTCTGAGTGGGGACCCGGATGTGATAAGCCTTTCAAGAGGAATCCTCGCGGTGCTAATGTTATTCTTCCTTTTCTATCTTATAAGAAGTCCTTCTGAAAGGCTTTTTGACCTTGTGGACAGAAAGGTGGATGAGAATCTGATACCCTTCATGGTTCTTGGTTTTCTGCTCCTGTCTGCGGGCTTTAGCCTGAAGTTTGGACTTTCTGATGCTCTCATAGCCTTCATGCTGGGGGTTCTTGTTCCAGAAAAGAGCAGGGTTTTTCATGTAATAGAAAAATCCCTTTCTGACCTGAAGGACCTGTCTGTGGGAGTTTTCTTCTTTATGTTCACCTTCCATGCAAAGCTAAGCCTTGACTTTGACCTGTGGCTTCTTGCCCTTTTACTCCCTTTCTCGCTACTTTTCAAGCTAATTTCCACATACTGGGGAGCAATCTCCTATGGGCTCAGTAAGAGGGTGGCAGTCAGGGCTGCTCTTTCCTTCCTTCAGAGGGGGGAGTTTTCTGTGATATTTGCCAGCTTCTATCAGCCCGTTCAGTCTCTCGCCTTTCTGCTTGTTCTCTTTACTGCCCTTGTGGGCAGTTTCAGCTTTCTTTTAGCTCCATGGCTTTCTCAGAGGCTTTTCCCAAAGAGAGAAAAGAAAGGACCTCTTCCAGCTCCTCCCTCTTAGACTCTGTGCTGTCCTCAGGAAGCACCCATATGGGATTGCCAATTTTTACCCTTGCCCTTGAGAAGGGAAGTGGTATGGTGAGCCTGTCCCATGTGTTTAGCCTTATACGCCAGCTGAGCTCCACATATACAGGGATTATGGGCACGCCAGTCTTCCGGGCAAGGAGAATTACACCACTCTTCGCCTTGCCGTATGGACCCTTTGGTCCGTCAACGGTTATAGCCACCGTGTTACCATCTCTGAGGAGTTTTATCAGCCTCAACAAACCAACACTACCACCCTTTTGAGGCTTTCCTTCCTCGCTTGAGCCCCTCACCACCCTGTAACCAAGACTGAGGAGAAACCTTTCCGCAATATCTCCATCCCTGAACCTGCTCACCAGAGCGTATATGCCCCTGTCTATCCCTAGCATAGCCACACCCAGGGCATTGCCGTGCAGAAGGGCTATTATCTTCCCTTTATACAGTTCGTAGTCTATCCTCCTTTCCCAGCGTATGGTCTTGTGGATTAGCCTGAGGAGGAAGGCTACAAGGGGTGCCAGAAGGACAGAAAGGCGGTGCTTTAACTTTTTTCTCATTTTGCGTCCAAAACTGACATAATGCTATTGCGTATCCACCTGCTGTCAAGCCACTCAATGGGGTTCACTTCATAGCCCTGCAAAAGCACTCCAAAGTGAAGGTGGTCTCCCAGAGCAAGGCCCGTAGCCCCTGTCCTTCCTATCACTTCTCCCTTCTTCACATATTGTCCTTCCCTCACATGAACTTCAGAAAGATGTCCATAAAGGCTCATAAGCCCCATACCGTGGTCTATGACCACCGTGTTTCCGTATATGCCAAGATTGCCTGTAAAAACCACAATACCTGAATTGCTTGCCGGCACAGGTGCCCTCTCCACAGAAGCAAAGTCAAAACCCATGTGTCTGCTCTCGCTCACCTTCTGCCCCTGATAGTAGTAATGCCTTATATCTCCATAAGTGGCGAACACCTTGCTGTTAGGAAGCTGAAGGAAGGCACCTTCCCAGAGAACCCTCGGTTCGCTCTTCTTTCCGAGCTCTGCAAGCTTTCCCACATCCCTTGACCTCCACACCTCGTTCACCTTTCTGAAGGCCTCAAGAGGTTCAAGACCCTTACCCTCCTCCCCGAGAAGGGGATAAATTGCCCTGTTTATAAAACCATCGTCAAGATTAATCCTGTCCTCACGAAACATTGCTCCTCTTATTCTTAGGCTGAGATTCTGAAAGGCAGCATTCCCAGCCCTGTCCTTAAAAACTACAGAGAGATTACCTGTCTCTGGAAGGTCAATCCTGAGGGGGAAAAGCCCGACGTAATAGCCATCTCCCACTGGATAAAGGCTATACTGGAAGTTTCCCAAGCTCACATGGGCGCTGCCCTCTTCTTCTGCCTTTATCTTTATGGCACCAGTGCCTCCAAGAAGGGGTGAGGATGTGTAAGAAAGCACTCTGAACCTTGGTGGCACCGTATCCACAAGGGCATCAAGCCTGTAGCTCCTTCCCTGAAGGAAGCCTGAGGAAACCTCCAGAAAAATCTTTGCACTTCCATCTTTGAGCCCTGCCCTTTTTGCGTCAAGTGTGAAGCTAACCTCCCTTGAAGGCTCAGAGAGCTTTGCCGCGTATATTTCTTTTCTATGACCATCCTGTTCTGCGTAGAGCCTTAACTCTCTTACTGGTCTGTCTGCCTCAAGCCTGAAGGTTTTCTGGAGTGGTATAAGTGAAAGGGATTTGAGGCTTTCCTCAGAAATCTGCGGTCTTCCCCCTGTGTAGAGAAAGAGAGTGTAAAACATTATGAGAAGAAGGGCAAAAAGGGCAATCCTTCTTATTAGCCTTATAAGGCCAGTCCTTCTCTCCCTTCTGTCCTCCAGCCTGTATCTGTATCTCATGGCCTTACCACCACGCAATACCAGTTTTCCAGCTTCTTTATTTTAGCAGGCTTTAGCCCCAGAAACTCAAGAAAGGCCTCAAGTTCCTCTTTTCCAAAGAGACCGGAGAATATGCCCACCTTTGTGTATAGGTTATTAATATGTGGAATCTCTCTCTTAAATATTTCCAGCTCAAGGTTTGCCACAAGCATATCAAACTTCTCCTTTACATCCGCCGGTCCAGCCTGCACGCAGTTAACTTCAACGCAATTTTCCTCTGCGTTGTGTCTGCACTCTTCCACAGCCACCGGGTCTGTGTCTATGGCAAGAACCCTGCCAGCGCCGAGCCTCTTAGAGGCTATTGCCAGTATACCGGTGCCAGTTCCCACGTCCAGCACAGACCAGCCATGTTGAAGGTATTCCTGAAGCATCTGGAGACACAGGCGCGTTGTGGCATGAAGCCCAGTGCCAAAGGCAGCCCCCTGCCTCACCACCACAGGCTTTAGCCAAGAGGGAAGAACCATTATGTTCCCTATCCTTTTTGCCCTGAAGGCTCTCTCCGGCGGTATTATTTCCACCTCAAAAACCTCTACAGGCTCAAGACCCTCATAGGGTTCATAAAGTGCAAACTCCACAAAGGATTCACCCTCTGCAAGGACCTCCACGCCCTTCCCGTATTCTAAAAGGAACTGGTAGAAGTCCTCCGGCTGCAACCTGTAGACATACTTAGTGTGTGTCTTCATATGCTTTTAATTATAGTATTGGAGCTCTTGGGGGAATTATATTAACCCGAGTTGCAAGTTATAAGAAATTATGGTAAAAAAAAGCTCCCCATGGAAAACCCATAGGGAGGATTAAGATG